>NZ_JBTSEG010000002.1:0-245448 GCF_054605375.1 Sulfuriferula sp.
AGCTGTATTATCTGGCGCTGCGCAACATCAGCAAGAAATGGACAATGCCGATTCAGAACTGGAAGGCCGCGTTAAATCGGTTCACGATCATGTTCGATGAGCGCATGCCGCAGCTTTAAACGATTTCCCGTTTACACAAAATCGCGGATACCCCCGTCTTTTGTTGTACGTTGTTTATTTACCCACCCACCGAGACGTAATCCATCTGCCGTTTTGTAACCTTGAGATACCTTGGTATGCCCCTCTCGATCGGCGAATTCCTTGAGATAGCGAAACCCTTCTTCCCAATTATCTGCACGAGCATCCCAACTCCAACCGGGTAGGGCTTCCAGCCGTGCTATGCACTCCGGTGACAGGTTGTCTTTTGTTGCTCGTTTGGTACCTACCCAGCTACCGACTCGATATCCATCTGCCGTTTTGAAATCGCTGGGAACCTTGGCATGCCCCTCTCGATCTGCGAATTCCTTAAGATAGCGAAATCCTTCTTCCCGTCTATCTGACAAAGTATCCCAACTCCAACCGGGTAACGCTTCCAGCCGTAGTTTGCGCTCCGATGACAGGTTGTCTTTTTTTGTTCGTTGGTTATTTACCCAGCTACCGACTCGATATCCCTCCGCCGTCTTGAAATCGCTAGGAACCTTGGCATGCCCCTCACGATCTGCGAATTCCTCAAGACAGCAAAATCCCTCTTCCCAATTATCTGCTCGAACACCCCAACTCCAACCGGGCAATGCTTCCAGACGTGTTTTGCGCTCCGGTGACATGCTATCTTTTTTTGTTCGTTGGGTATTTACCCATCCACCGACTCGATATCCATCTGCCGTTTTGTAATCGTTAGGAACCGTGGCATGCCCCTCACGATCTGCGAATTCCTTAAGATAGCGAAATCCTTCTTCCCACTGTTCCGCAATTACATCCCAAGCCCATCCTGGTAATGCCTCCAGCCGTGCTTTGCGCTCCGGTGACATTTTGTCTTTTTCTCGCCGCTGAACACTAACCCAAATACCGACTCGATATCCATCTTCTGTTTTATATAGTACAGGAAGCAAACAGTGCCCCTTTCGATCTGCGAATTCCTTGAGATAGCGAAACCCTTCTTCCCACTTATCTGACAAAGCATCCCAACTCCAACCGGGCAAGGCTTCAAGCCGTGCTTTTCGCTCCGGTGACTGGTTGTTTTTTGCTGTTCGTTGTTTATTTACCCAGCTACCAAGCCGATATCCACCTTCTGCTCTGTATCGTCCTGTAACCAAACAATGGCTCTCGTGCTTTACGAACGCCTCAAGCAAGCCGAACCAGAAATTCCATGACTCTGTTATCTGTTCAACCAGATAGGTGCGCAGTGCATTGCCAAAATTCGCATCGACTGTGACTGGCAGGTCAATGCTGATTTTGCGCAACCCATCTGCACTGATACCTGCCCCCGACTTCCTACCCATCTCAGTTCTAATCAGATCCAGCTCATCCGCCAGCACGTCATCGTGCGCCTTCAACGCATTCAGTACATCCCAAACAGGTTTGAAGTTGCTGGCTTCGATGGTGCTTACAGCATCTTCGCCAGCTGCGATAAACACCGGCAAAACAATCGTGCCAGCCTTCTTGTCCGGGCTGAGGCGGATGGCGCGACCCACGGCCTGGATGATGTCAACCTGGCTGCTGCGCGGATCAATAAACGCCACGCCATCAAGGGAGGGCACGTCCACCCCTTCGGACAGGCAGCGCGCATTGCTCAGTACGCCGCGTTCGGCTGCGCTCAGGGCTTTGAGTTGGTCGAGCTTGATCTTGCGTTTGTTGGCGGGCATGTTGCCGGAGACGAAGTCGGTGCGCAGGGTTCCGCTGGGGCGGTGTTCGTCGCTGATCCACTGCATCGTGCTTTGGATGTCGGTGGTGAAGGCTTCGGCGCGATTGACGCGGCTGTGGAAGCTGATGATGCGCTTGAGGTCGTAGTCCTTGATGGCTTTGAGCAAGCCGATCCGGGCGGCGAGCGATTGGCTGTCGGTCTCGATACCCGTGCCTGTGGTGACCAGTTCGCGGTTGGCGATCCACTGCGCGATGGTGGGGTCGTCCACGCCGATGATGACGACGCGGTAATCGGTGAGCAGTTTGCATGCTATGGCTTTGCCGAACGGCAGGGCATACAGCACCTCGCCAAACAGGGCGGGGTTATCCATGCCGACCACTTCGACGCCCCGATCTTCGGCGGCTTTTTTGACGTTGCTGGAGTAGGTGCGCGGGGTGGCAGTGGCGAATAATCTCTTGGCTCCGCGTATCTGTGTGTTGTCGAGTACGGCGGTGAAGTCGCTGCCGACCTTGCCCGCGCAACGGTGGGCTTCGTCCGCCACGACAAAATCAAAGGAGGGGATTGCGCTATCTGCCTGCGCTGCGGCGATGACGGAGGAAGATTGGTAGGTGGAGAAGACCACCCGACTGCCTGTGCCGCTGAGGAATCGTTTTACTTCATCGGCATCCGAAGTGACGGGGAAGGCCAGATCGGCCACGCTGTGGATGGCTTCATCGTTACCTCTTGTGCCGACGGTTTGATCTGAGCAGACACACAGCACTTCAAACGGGGTAGCGGCGGCAAATGTCCATTCGCGCAGAAGCTGGGACAACAACCCCAAGGACGGAACCAGCACCAGGGTGCGTTGCGCGGCAAGCCGCTCCTTGATCCAGAGTGTGACGTAAGTCTTGCCGGTGCCGCAGGCCATGATGAGCTGGCCACGGTCTGCGGTTTGCAAACCTTGCGCTACGGCGGTGATGGCTTCGTTCTGGTGTTCGCGTGGCGTGGGTGGTGCTTTGCGTCTGGCTTGCGCCAGTTCGCCGAGGTTGGCGGGATACTCCAGCACGGAGCGTTCAAAGTCGGACAGCAGAAAACGGACGACGGGCTTTTCCTGCGCTTCACAAACTTGCTTGGCATTGCCGCCAATAAAGTCTGTGGTGGCAATCAGCAGGCGGTGTTTGATGCTTGGCCTGTTCGATTCGCTGAGGAATTTGTCCACATCGTGCTTGGTGATGTGATAGTCGGGCGAATAGCACTTGGCCTGAACTGCCCAGTTTTCGCCGTTCTTGTGACGGAACACGAGGTCAATGCCGCAATCCATCCCCCAGCGTTCCGGGTATTCATCCCACAGCCACACTTGGTCAACTTGCGTTGACCATTCGGGATCGGCTTTCAGAAACCACTTTACGAAGTGCTCGAACTGCTTGCCCCGTTTCATCGGGTCAGCATCGAGGCTTAGATAGAAATCAGAAAATTGACCAGCCATCAAACAGTTTCAAGCCGCATATTTGACGAAAAATAAAAAAATTGGACAGATACGCTTGCTGGCATATTCCGTAATCTATTTTTAGTTCTCACACCGCAGGGGTGTAACAGATTGCAGAAAAATATCCATAATAACGAGCATGGGGTCGCGTCCGGCATTGCAATATTCTGCTGACAAATTATTGATCTCCGCAATACGCGCACCCGGCGTGCCGCACTCCATAAAATTCTGTTTGTCCTGCCCCACTATGTAATCACCAACGGACATTGCTACTTTGCGCTAAACAGAGCCAAACCACGCAATGCTTTGATCCTCCTCCGTGTTCCCCGTGGTTAAAATGTTTTTTTTCAGGGCCGGGTTTTTACCGCGCATCACGATTTGGAGGCCCCATTGCCGGGCTGGCCGAGCCGTTGCTCCACGGCAAATACCGCCGCCGCCACCCGGGACGTGAGGTTGAGCTTGGAAAAAATGTTGTGCACGTGCAGCTTGACGGTATCGTGGCTGATTCCCAGGTTGCGGGCGATGACCTTGTTGCTTTCCCCTTTGGCCAGACAGCCAAGTATCTGTTGCTCGCGCTGGGTCAGTTGTTCGATGAGCGAGTCTTTCTTACCCTGCTTGGCATCCAGCAGATTCACCAGCTTGGCGGTCATCGTCGGCGCCACCACGGTTTCGCCCCTGGCCGCACGCTGGATGGCGTCCACCACTTCGGCCGGTTCCATATTTTTGAGCAGATAACCGCGGGCGCCTGCGCGCAGCGCATTGGCCATGTCGCCCTGGTCGTCGCTCACCGTCAGAATCAGCGTCGGGAACAGCAGCCCCTCCTGGTGGAATTGGCTCAGCAGGGTGATGCCGTCCACCGACGGCATGTGCAGGTCCATGATCACCACGTCGGGTTGTATTTCTCTCAGCATACGGCGCGCTTCTTCGGCATCGCCGCTAATGCCTGCCACATTGATAATACCCGAGTGTTCCAACAGTTCGGCCAAGCCCTTACGGAACAGGGTATGGTCATCCACCAGCACGACTTTGATTTTGTCCGTCATGCGTTTTCCCCCTTGCATGGCGGGCGGGAAGGGAACGTCAATGTTACTTGCGTGCCTTTGTCCATCTGGCTGCTGATCTCCACGCTGCCGCCTAACTGCTTTGCCCGTCCCTGCATGATGCTGATGCCGAAATGTACGTCAGGGTCGGAGTTTCCAACGGCGTAGAGGCCAATGCCGTCGTCGGTAATGGTCAGCCTGTACGCATCGCTGGTCTGTTCGAAGTTCAGGTGGATGTTGCAGGCACGGGAATGCTTGCAGATATTGGCGAGTGCTTCCTGCACAATATGGAACACCTGGACTTCCTGATCCGGGGTGAGATTCAGTCCCTGGGTGTGATTAGTGAGAGCCACCGTCGCTCCGGTTTTTTTGCGTGTCGCAGTCAGCAGATCCCGCAGGGCCGGCACCAGGCCGCGCGGATCCATGCTGTGGCGAAACTGGGTAAGTAGTTCGCGCAGGCCGGAATAGGCGGACTCCAGGGCATCCTCCATATCGCCAAGATATTTTTCGGTAAATGGCTTATCCCCCGTGTTCACGGCCTCTTTGAGCATCTCCAGGCGAATGTTCATGTAGGCCAGTGTCTGGGCGAGTGAGTCGTGGATTTCGTTGGACAGCATCTGGCGCTCGTTCATCAGGCTGATGCGCATGTTTTCCTGAGTCAGGCGCACGTTCTCCAGGGCCATCCCCAGATGTTCGCTGATGGAGGAGAACAGCAGCCGTACATCTTCCGGAATGGGAGGGGCATCGGCGAACATGAACAGGTTATAAATCCCCAGCACGTGGCCCTTGTGCCGCAAGGGTACTGCCACAAAGCTCACGCAGCGGTCACCGAAGAACGCCAGGCCCGAGTTGTTCTTGCATATATGCATCGCCTCGGTGCTGCGGGCCGCGGAATCATGCACTGCCTGGCCGCAGACGCCGCAACCCAGGGGGACGACGCTCTCCCGCTCCAGCATGTCTTCCCGCAGACCGATGGAGCCGATCAGCCTTAGCCCGGTACCGTCGGCGGTGAGTACGCGTACTGCACCGGCGCCCGCGCCGGCGAGTCGCACCATGGTGGACAGGAAGCGCTCCAATAGCCGTTCGATGTCGACATTGGTACTGAGTGAAGTGGTAATTTCGGATAGCACCCGCAACGCAGGCAGCTTGTATAGCCCCTGGCCGGTAACAGATTCGGAATGCTCGGCAGAAGGGCCGCTAATATCTTGCATGATTTTCTCTCCGAAAGCCTGCCATGATGGGCGGATTTTTGCCTGGAGCATACGCCGGCCAACGCCTGGGCACGCTGTTTTCGCTCTGCGACCTGCAACAACGCATTGAAATTGCTAACACTATAAATCTAAACTCCGTTGCAGAAGAAATTTTATCGCTTGTACCGCTTGCGTAAACTACCTTCCATGCTAAATTTTGCGTCGATTTGCAGGGATGAAACAGGTAGGCGCTGCCTGCATAAACAGGCATCATTGGATTATCCAGGCACAATGGCGCATCCGCATGAACTCTATTTTCGGACATCGTTTATTGCAGGTCTGGTTTGCAGTCGCCACGCGGGTATTGTTTTTATCCAATTATGAGGAGGACACAGCAAAATGACTTCGATCAGGAAAATCATCCCGCTTGTGCCCCAGGAATCCGCCGATGCCAGCCTAAGCACTTGCGCGGGCGCCGAACCCTTTGCCCTGATGGTGCTGGGTGATAGCATGACGCCGGAATTCGAGGAAGGCGAAATCATCATCATCGAACCGGAAGGCCTGACGACGGATGGTTCCTTTGTGCTGGCCTTTCACAACGAGGAATACATTTTCCGCCAACTGGTGCGGCGGGAGGGTGACTGGTACCTGCATCCACTCAATACCAACTACGAGGATGCGCTCATATCGGATCTGTCCGTAGTGAAGGGCGTCATTATCCAGAAACAGCGTCCAGGTTCGCGTCGCTCTCGCAAAATCTATGTCGCAAAGCATGCGCATTAAACATACAACTCTACAACACAGGTGCACGTGTGTCACAGCGTAGCCCTGGCTCAAATTCAGTCCGCTACTACCCTGTCCGGCTTTCCGAAGTCAGTTCAGCTAGTCGACCCATATCGACGAAATGTATATATTTCCCTTGAATTTTAATGATGCTATCTTCTTGAAAGCGCGCCAGAATACGACAAACCGTTTCTTGAGTCAGCCCAAGATAATTGGCGATATCCCTGCGTGACATGGTGAGCTTATAGGAGGGCTGGGGCAAATTGGTCTTATCAAAATGCATGCTGAGACTGATCAGGTATGTTGCCAGCCTCTCGGTCGCATTTTTTTTCCCAAGTAGCAGCATCATCTGCTGAGCACGGAGTATGGTGTGACTCATGATGGCGAGCATATGGTCCTGCAAGCCCGGAATTTTTCTGCTCAAATCCCGGAAATCAGAGAACGATATCTCGCAGACATTCGTTGTTTCAAGCACGATGGCTTCGCTGGCAAAGCGTTTGCCATTGAGGGCATCCAGCCCGATTATCCCGCCGCGTCCGTGAAATCCGGTAATTTGGGTTCTGCCATCACCGCCGAATATATATGTTTTTATCGATCCATGGCGAACCACGTAGATTTCGTGGAATGAATCACCACTCCGATACAGATATTCCCCGCGTCTCAATACAAATCGCCGCTTGACCAGCGTATTGGTAACGTTTACATCTTCACCATTATTCGCCTGTCTGCACATTCCATACATGTCACAATTTTTACATGACAAGAATTCCAAAGACGGGGATGAGGAGATGCTGTTATATGGTTTTGACATAAGCTGCTCCAGCTCGGGTGAGTATATCCAGCATTTTGCCTGCGCATTGTGAGTGAGCATGCTGGCAGGGTTGTGCGTGATTAAAAATGCGCTGCATGTCTCGGGCAAATTTGCTTCATTAGCGTCAGTTGATCATTCGACAATCGGTCGTAATGATTTCCCATGCGCCGTCTTAGTTATACATCCATTCAACGCGCGTTGACTGCTGGTAAGATTCTCCAAAAATACGGGCGACTTAAGCTACATTTCCGCACTGTTTGTTGATCCGGATCGCAATTATCTCTTCCTGACCAGACTAGCATAATCAGAATTTAAGAATATATATATTTAATGATATATGTCTTGAAAAGTGACGCCAATGGCCACGAAATCGAACATTAAATACTACTTGTTCTTGGTGCCAATATATGCGGGTTATCTCCATAAGCCTGACAGATGCGCAGATCAAGGAGCTGACCACATTGGCGCCGATGCCGAATCCGGGCTGGTGCACACCGTGCGCGGCACTGCCGCGCATGTGAACGACGTGACCGAAGGCCAAGCGCCGTGCGCTGGACAAAGACAAACCCATAAGCGCGCTGATTGGCCGGATCGAGAAACTCAAGGCGGGTATCCGTGCCAAGGTAGAGCAGCACTCGTTCCGGGTGATCAAGTTCCAGACTAATATTCTGGCGCTGCATGCAGCTGTAGAAGCTGCGCGTGCTGGTGAACAGGGACGCGGTTTTACCGTCGTCGTGGCCGCAGATGAAAGCCTGCGTGATCAGACAGGCAAACTTGCCCAGACGGTGCGCGTGTTCAAGCTGAGTGAGGAAAGTCAGGCAACTTGTAGCAAGCGAACAGACATCCGGATTCTGCGCAGCCAGGTAACGATGATGCCCCGGTTGGCAAGCATCTCCCGCATCACAAAAGCGTGCCCAGAAACAGAAACAATGCCAAAACCAAGGCAGCACCGTGCCTCTGCAGGCGATCGGTTATACCCTTAATCTCGCCTCCATAATTAATATTGTCTTGGCCAAGGAGCCCACTTTAGTTGCTCCGCTGAAACGGAAAGGATGGAATGGTTTGCATTAAGGTGGATTCCGTAATCCAACGATATTGATTTTTGCCTCAAAGCTAATGAATTTGCTTGAATAATGGCTGCAAAAAACATATTGGTGCACACAATAGATTCCTTAGCGTGTCAGAAGCGCGTAGAGCAGAGGTAGCCTGGCGGGCAATTCAGAGGGTTTGCGGATGATGATGAAGTTGTTCTTGCCGAAAATATGCGGCAGGTATTCGTGGGCTTCCTGATCGACTGTCACGCAAAACGGGCGCAGGCCCTGTTGTCTTGCGGCGATCAGAGCCTTGCGCGTGTCTTCGATGCCATAACGGCCTTCATACAGATCGGCGTCGTTGGGTTTTCCGTCGGTGAGCAACAACAGCAGGCGCTCGCGGGCCTTTTGGCGACCCAGAATTTCTGTGGCGTGGCGGATGGCTGCACCCATACGGGTGTAGTACGCCGGGCTGATGCCGCTGATGCGGCCGCGTACGGCCTCATCATAAGGTTCGTTGAATGCTTTCAAAGTATGGAAGCGCACGTCGGTGCGTTGCTGGGAGCTGAAGCCATACAGCGCGAAGCGGTCGCGGGTTACGGACAGCGCCTCGGAAAAAAGGAACAGGCTGTCGCGGATGACATCGATTACGCGTCGTTCTTCGCCTACCCATGCCTCGGTGGATAACGACAGGTCGGCCAGCAGCAGGCAGGCCAGGTCGCGCTCGCGCTTGCGCTGGTCCAGATAAAAACGGGTTTCAGCACCGGTATTGTGGGCGAGATGACGGATATAGGGGTCGATATCAATGTCGTTGCCTTCAGGCTGCGCCTTGAGGCGCAGGCGCACCGGCAGCAAGGCGCCGAACTGGCGCTGCAGGCGTTGCTGGTCGCGTTTCAGATGCTCTGGAAGCGCGCAGGGTTTGGCATCCGCCATGGGAATCGTGTTGACCCGGCATCGGTCCGGTTTCAGGGTGTGCGTTCTGTAGTCCCACTCGGGCAGCATTCTGCCACTGTCCAGAGGAAGGTGGTCACCCTCAGACGGCGGCAAGTCCAGCATCATGCGTAACTTCTTGGCGACGCTCTTGCCATCCCGCGCGATAGCGATAACATCCAGATCGTCTGCTGCCTGGGCGAGATCCTGATCCTCGTTTTCCTTGGTTTCATGTTCGACTTTCGCGTATTCGGTCCAACTGAATATCGATTCGGGCCGGAATATCAGAAGACCGCCTTTGCGCTCCGGCATTTCCGTGTGTTCGGCCATCCGGCGTTTTTTATCCGACTGGAGCGCGCTCGCCGCCCGGGAAGGCTGATCCGGTGATTTATCCGGGTGCGGATTTTTGCCTGTGGCGGGCAGTTCTGGGCGCAGCCACAGCAAGACGGGATGGGGCGGGCGCCGTGCAGCGGGGAGCGCCGCGACGCTGCCCGGCTTGCGCAGCGCAGCACGGATCGCCTGTTCCTGTTGCGCTTCATCCGGCGCCAGCTTGCTGATTGGCGGGCGGCGCGCGATCTCTGCTTCAACCAGCCGGCCATAGCTTGCAGCCAGACCGGGGTAGCCTCGGGTTATCGTGAGCACGGCGGCCTGGTTTCTGGCAAGCCACGCCAGATGCGGCTGCGGATCGACTGCGCACAGGGCTGCCAGCCAGAAATACAGATCGCGATTCAGGCTCGCTACGGGAAAGGCATCGATGAGCGGAGGCAGGCGCAGCGCCTGATGATCCACCCAGGCGAGATCCACCTTGCGCTCGCTGCCGGCCAGACGCTCCAGCAGCGAGCGCCTGGCGCCGTGGAGTGTTTGCGCCCCCGCTTGCACCGCCACTTCGTGGTCTCCGCCAAGGGCGCGGAACAGCAATGCAGCATCGCGGGAAACGCTGGCCAGCTCGACTGCAGCTTCGGGAAAGCGATGTGTGGCCAGGCGATTTATCAGCCGGTGCCAGGCGATGCCGACCTGTTCTTCCATAGCTGGCCTCGCCTCAGTCGCCGAAAATAGCGAGCACAACCACCATCAACGCGCGGGTGATCTCCGGCTCATCGGATAGGCATTCCACGATGGCCGCGCGGCATGCCACCTGCGGGTCGCAGCCATCGGCAATCAGTTTCGCTGCGTCGACGATCAGGCGTGTGCCTGGCGCTTCTTCCAGGTCGTGATCGGCAGTACTGCGCAGGGCATGGGCGAGAGTGACAAGACGCTTGGCCACTGCGGGATCGACACCGGTTTCTGTTGCTACAATTTCGGCCTCCAACGCAGCTTCCGGGAAGTCGAAAGAAAGCGAAACGAAGCGCTGCCGGGTACTGGGTTTCAGACCTTTGAGCAAATGCTGGTAGCCGGGGTTGTAAGAGACGACCAGCATGAATTCCGGCGGTGCCTCCAGGATCTCCCCGGTTCGATCGATAGGCAAAATGCGGCGATCGTCGGACAGCGCGTGCAGCACCACCGTCGTATCCTTGCGAGCTTCCACCACCTCGTCCAGATAGCAGATGCCGCCGTGACGCACTGCCTGGGTGAGCGGGCCATCCGTCCAGTAGGTACCGGAAGCGTCGATCAGATGGCGGCCAACCAGGTCCGAAGCGGACAGATCGTCGTGGCAGGACACGGTATACAACGGTAGTCCGAGCCGCGCCGCCATGTGTTCGATGAAACGTGTCTTGCCACAGCCAGTCGGCCCTTTGATGAGTACCGGCAAACGGTTCCGATAGGCGAGTTCGAAGACGGCGACCTCGTCACCGGTCGGCGTGTAAGAAGGGATGAGGCTGGGTACTCTCGCGGTTCGGGCGATTGAAGTAACTGACATGGGAGGACTCCTTGATTAAGCAGTGAGATAGGCGATGGCGATGACACCGCCGACAACGGCCAGATACGCGGCCATGACCAGACGCCACGCCGGGCGCACCCGGTGCAGGCCCATGAAATAGCTGACTACCAGTTGTCCTTTGACGAGCGTCAGCGCCAGCACAGCTGCCATGAGTATCTGGCTGGGGGCGCCTGAACCCAGCTCGAAAGTGATCGTGGTGAGCGCGAGCAGCACGATCCAGGAGGCGGTGCACGGTTTTAACGGAATGGCTTGAAGCAGTTTCATTGATCGTCCTTTCAATGAATGACGTAAACCAGCGCAAACAGGATGATCCAGACCAGGTCCACCATGTGCCAGTAGGAACCCCCTGTCTCCACGCCGGTGTGGTTTGCGGCGCTGTAGCGCCCGGCATAGGCTTTGTAAGTGACCACACCAAGGATCACCATGCCCATCACCACATGCATGAAGTGAAAAAACGTGAGGGCCAGGTAGAACATATAGAACAGGTTGGTGGAAAGATTGATGCCTTGGACGGAATCCTGATGGAATTCCACAAGTTTCAATACCAGAAACATCCCGCCCAGGCCGAGCGCAGCAGTCAGCCAGTTGGCACAGGCCGTGCCGCGTCCCGCCCTGATCGAGCGGGACGCGCGTGCTACAAAATAACTGCTGGTCAGGAGTATCAAGGTATTGGCAAAACCGTAGGTGCGATTAAGTGTGAGCTGTGAAGCGTTGAACAAATCCACATGGGCACTGCGGGCGAACGCATAGGCTGCGAAAAGCACACCGAAAACCAGGAGCTCGGCGAAAATGAATATCCATATCGCAAAATCTCCTGGCAAAGGTTTTTCCGTATCAACGCTGATTTCAATATCCACGATAAATTCCCGGCAATAATGGCGGGATCACTGTCCCGCCACGGTCTCGGTCAGGCAGCCAGGGCCTGTTTCATTTCATTGGCGTATTCATATTCGCCTGCAATGAAAAAGCTCCGCAAATAAACCAGCAAGCCGATGAAAAAGCCGACACCGGCGAATTCGCGCACCCAGAAGAACACGCGTGACTTGTCCTGCACTTGCATAAATGACATTGGGTCATCTGCGGCACGTTGCAGAATGACCGTTACGATACCTGCACCAGTGAGGGCAAGCGCGATGACCAGCATGCTGAGTACCATGATCCAGAAGCCCGTCATTTCCCAGCGCTGGGCGGCTGCGCTGTTTGCTGTACGACCGCGCAGCAAAGGCATCGCATAGGAGATGATGGCCAGGGAGATCATCGCATAGGCACCGAAGAAAGCCAGATGCCCGTGGGCGGCGGTGAAGTTGGTCCCGTGCATATAGTATTGGGCTGGTGCCAGGGTGATCATGGATCCCCACAAGCCCGCACCGAGAAAGGCCATGATCGGTGTGCCGAGCGCCCACAGCATGGCGGCCTTGTTCGGATGTTCGCGGCGGCGCTGCATCAGCATCTTGAAGGAAAAGACGATGAGCAGTATGAACGGGATGGGTTCGAGTATGGAAAAGATCGAACCGAGCCATATCCAGTATGCTGGTGCGCCAGTGTAGTAGTAATGGTGACCAATCCCGATGAGGCCGGAAATCAGCGTCATGGCGATAATGATGTAGAGCCATTTCTCCACGATTTCGCGGTCCACTCCGGTCATTTTGATCAGGATGAAGCCGAGCAGGGCACCGAGGATCAATTCCCAGTCTCCCTCAACCCAGCCATGCACTACCCACCACCACCCGAAGCTGGCTTTCACGGTGTCGTGCGGGAAATAAAAGGCAGGAAGGAACAGCAGCGCCAGACCCCACAGGCTACCCACCAGAATCAGGTTAATGGAAGTTTTGCGCCCCTTGATCAGGGTCATGGTCACGTTGAACAGCAGCGAAAGCGCTACCAGGACGATGCCGATCTTGGTGGGTAGTGGCTGCTCCAGGTAGCCGCGGCCCATGGTAGGCAAAATTGCGTTGCCGGTTATTGCTGCCAGATGGGCATAATCCACAAAAAGATAAGCGACTATCGTCAGCGCTGCGGCGATGAGAAACACCCAGAAAGTAACCAGCGCGAGTTTGGGGCTGTACAGCTCGGTTTGCGCCTCTTCCGGAACGATAAAATAGGCGGCGCCCATGAAGGCCATCAGCAGCCATACAATCAGCAGGTTGGTGTGGCTCATGCGCGTAACGTCGAAGGGCAGTTCCGGGAACAGGAACGTTCCGTGCAAATACTGCAGTCCGGCGATCAGGCCGAACACGATCTGGCCGACAAACAAGGCCAGAGCGGCGATGAAGTAGGGTTTTGCCACCTGTTGAGACTGGTATTTCATGATTTTTTTCCTTTTTCGTTGCGGGAGAATGGAGTCCAATCAACCTTGAATATTGGGTGGCCAGTTGTTGGTGTCGATGTTGGAAAGCCATTGCAGGTAGGCCACGAGGTCATCCAGCTGATTCTGGGTGAAATGGAAATTAGGCATCTGCCTTCTTCCCGGTACCCCTGTGGGCATTGCGTGTATCCACGCCTTGATGAATGCAGGACCTCTACGTTTGTAGACGTTGCCAAGCTCCGGGGCGAAATAGGCGCCTTCGCCATTAACAGTGTGACAACCGATGCAGTCGTTGCTGTCGAGTAAATATTTACCGCGCAGCACAGCAGGAGTCATTTTGTCCGCATGATCCCGTACCGGGATGCGTTGCCAGGTGTCATAGGTAAGCGCCAGATAAATGGCGAGGAAAAAAACCGCGCCCCCGAGAAAAATATTGCGGGCCATCGCTTTGGTGAAAACTTGATGCATGTTCGGCTCCTTGGGTGTTGAAAAAATAGGTACAGTTAAATAGTATTTTAAATACACCTATTGTTCCTTGACCCAGATCAAGATAGATAGAATTATCGAGCGGAGGAATATTCCTGTAGTGCGGCCAGGCGCGATCGGGCACAAGCGTTTGGGAGAGCTTGAAAGTGCGGGTTTCGGTAGCGCTGACGGATTGATATCCGCGTACCGGTCTTACGCTATAAAGAAAAGAGCCGAATTTTTCAGGCCCGTCCAGACTGTCTTGGGCGAGATTCGCGATTTCGTTACCATGGTGCCGATGGCAGATGCCGGAATCGAGCGCCTGCAACAGGCAGGCTATGTTTGCATGTTTTGATAATGTCCTTACACGGTACGCGAGTAGCGCGGTACGGCACCATCTGTCTGTTGCAGATAAGCGTCGAACGCCATGGCGATATTGCGCAGAAAAATCCGCCCGGCTTCGGTCACGCGCACCCTTTGCGGAGTGATTTCTACCAGGCCGTCGGCAGACAGCGCCTCCAGTTCGGTCAAACTTTGCACAAAGTAAGTATCGAAATCCAGTCCCCATACCTGTGAGAACGCCGCCTTGTCCAGCTCCAGGTCGCACATGATGCGGGTAATGGCATCGCGGCGGATTTTGTCGTCCTCGCTGATGCGCAGCCCGCGCTCGATGGGCAGGCTGCCTTGCCCAACGCGGGTATGATAGTCCGCCAGGCGCTTGAAATTTTGCGCGTACACATCATCGGTCTGGCTGATGGCCGAGGCGCCGAAAGCCAGGATGTCGCAGTCGCGGTGCGTGGTGTAGCCCTGAAAATTACGCCATAGTGTTTTCTGCTGCTGGGCGCGCACCAGTTCATCGTCGTGCCTGGCAAAATGGTCCATGCCGATATACACATACCCCGCCTCGGACAAACGGCGCTGGATCAGCTCCTGCAGGCTGAGACGGGTGGCGAAGTCAGGCAGATCCGGCTCCTGAATGAGCTTCTGATGTTTTTTGAGCCAGGGCACATGCGCATAACCGAATACCGCCAGCCGATCCGGGGACAGCGCGAGGATTTCATCCAGCGTGGCGTTGAAGCTGGCCACGCTCTGGTGCGGCAATCCCACCATCAAGTCCATGTTGATACTGTTGAAACCTTCGCTGCGCATCCAGCCATACACCTGCTGGATCAGCGCCAGCGGTTGCAGGCGATTCACCGCGCGCTGCACGCGTTCGTCGAGGTCTTGCACCCCTACGCTGACGCGATTGAAACCCGCCTGCTTGAGGGCCTGTACGTGTTCGTGAGAAAGCGCGCGCGGATCGACTTCACAGCCGATTTCCGCATCCTCGGCCACCATGAAATGCCGGTGCAGATGCTGTGACAGGCGCAAGATGTCGGCTGGTTTGAGGTAGGTGGGTGTGCCGCCGCCCCAGTGGATCTGGCGTACCACGCGCCCGTCCCCGGCCAGCTCGGCGCTACGCTCGATTTCGTCGAACAGCACGTCAAGATAACTCGTGGCCTTGGTGTAATCCTGGGTCGCCACCATGTTGCAGCCGCAGTAATAGCACAGGCTGTCGCAGAACGGGATATGCACATACAGGGAGAGATCGCGTCCGCTGGCCTGGGAGCACATCAGCTCGGCGCGCCAGTCAGCCTCGCTGAAAGCAGTGCTGAAATAGGGCGCGGTAGGGTAGGAGGTATAGCGCGGACCGGGCTTGCTGTATTTTTCCAGTAGGGCGATGGATGCTTGCATGATCGACTCTGATTTCCGTTGAAATATTCAATTTATGAACGCTGTCGTTCTAACAGTAATATAACTGATTATCCTGAATCGATTGGCGATTGATTTTCTATGAAGCGCCGCATTTCCGGTCCTGGCCGGAAAGCATTGAGCCTGGCCGCCAGGCGCTCACCAGTTCATGCCTCTGTTTTATTGGGCGAGAACCCACTTGGTCATATCCTCAGCCTCGGTTTTTGACATCTTAGGGTGAGCGGTCATCGGTGCGCCACCCGTTTCCTTGTTCCAGTTTCCGTTTCCGCCCTTGATGATTTTCCCGGCGAGCGTGGCGATGATGGCGGCAGATGCCTTGGTGCCGTGATAGCGTTTGGCGACATCCTTGTATGCTGGGCCGATTACCTGATGATCTACCGAATGGCAGGTAAAGCAGTCGCTATGTGCCATCATGCTTTTTACCTTTGGATCTCCTGCCGCGTGCGCAATGCCGGATAACGGTAGTAAGGCAATCGCAGCGACGAACAGGTATTTTGCATTCATAACAATCTCCATAATGAAAATGACATCGATAAGGTACGACAAGCCGGCAGGAGCCAGGCCCTTGCAACAAGGGTAAGGGCAACCCGCCTGCTGTATGCAGGTTATAGAACCAGGCTGCCTCTGTCCTTGATCTGCATCAAGGTTTCCAAACTTTTAACGTGGTGACCAAGGAGCCAGATATATCCAGGCCCGCGCAGGGTAGTAAGAACGTGCGTTGCACGCAATGGTTGAAAAATAAACGGCGCACGGATGTGCCGCGAAAATCGGGATGGTAAGCGAATTGCAACTATATTGTCGCTTGCCAAAATCAGGGATTTCGCGCGTCCAAGTGACCGCGCAAGGATTCCGGGAGAGGGGGCAGAAGTAATGCGGTGAATTGCTGCCGAGTTGGCGAGGGTGCCGTGATCGTTTTGAGTAATGGCAATAAACTTGCTGGATGGCTTTGCCCAGTCTTCTGCATTTTTTCGCCCTATCCTTCAGGGTATGCCCAAGGGACATCGGGGTGATATTTCAAACCGTATCATCTTTATCAGTACCCTCAGCGACCGGATAATGCGCCATCTTCCACTCTGGAAAACCGTCCTCCAGACGGCGTGCGCGGTAGCCATGCTTGCGTAGCGCCTGCACCGCCTCGTACGCGAGCATGCAGTATGGTCCGCGGCAATAGGCGACGATCTCCTGGTTCCCGGGAAATTCTGCCAGGCGTCCCGGCAGGCTTTCCATGGGAATGTTGATAGCGCCTTGGATATGCCCCGAGCGATACTCCCCTTCAGGCCGCACATCAATCACCATCGCTTGCCCGGCGCGCACCCGCTCAATCAACTCATCGCGCCGCACCGGCTTGAGGCCATCCTTACTTGAAAAATGCTCGATGACAATACGATCTACTTCCGCCAATTGACGCTCCGCAATTCTGCCCATAATGGAAAGCAATGCCGGAATCTCCGCGTCTTTGAGCCGATAGATCACCTGCACACCTTCTTTACGGAGAGTCACCAAACCACTCTCCCGTAGAATCTGTAAATGATGGGAGGTATTAGCGATGGATATACCACAAACTTTGGCAAGCGCATCAACGCTACGCTCTCCTTGTGCGAGCGCCTCTAACAATTCCAGCCGGTTGGCGCTCGCCATGGCTTTGGCCGGGCGCGCAAGATGTTCGAATAGCTGTTTCTTGGGCGAGCTATTCTTTTCATGATGTTCATTCACTACGGTTTTTTGTGCCATCAGAACGCTTCTCCCAGTATTTACAGGCAAGATTTCTCTGCTCTCCAGGCCGAAATCAGAATGCGGCATGCTTTATCAATCTCTTCCTCGGCGGTGGCATACCCGCGGAAAGGCGCACAGTACCTCACGCCCTCCTCATCGCCGCTAATGCCCAGCTAACCGAATCTTCCTCCGAGTGACACGCCGAGGGTTACTTACGCTAACCGCTCATGAAGCTGGCTCCGCAAATGGCGTAAACGGAACCCCAGTATGGCGAGGCATTCCATCACCCGGCTTACCATTTCTCCAATCCCACCAAGGCCGGAACATTCCCAGTGCCGGGGTTGTAGGCCATGCTCATAATCCGCCACGACGAGCAGAGGTACTATGGGAATACCCAATGCGCACACAGAGCGTTTCCACACCTTTGGACGCATAAGATTTGTGGCCTGCCAGGGTGTCCACGCCTAACTGGTCTACAATCACCAGAATCTTGGCAATGGGCTGGCCGCGTCTGTGTGCAGCAGCATACCTTAGTGGCGGAGGATCGCTTATCCGGCCCGGAAATTTGTCGTCTGCCAACTACCCTCAACATTGAGGGCCAAGTATTTCTCAGAATAGCGGCTCACCACAGTTTAGAAGGTCAGCACCTTATCGCACTCGCGCACGATGCGGTGCAAGTCCTGCATGGTGGAAATTTCGCATATCCCGGCGTTGTCAGTGTTCCGCAGCTTCAAGCAGGTGCCGCACGCCAAAACACACCCGCCGGCCGCGATAAATTCGCTCAGGGTGTCTGCCACCTTGAATTGCTCATTGTCGATAGCCTGGCATTCCACACCTTTACCGAAAAGAAACACTTCCACCGCATCGCCCTGTTTCAAGGCAAACACGCCCAGCCGGAAGGCATTCCACACTGTTTCGCTGTCGTTTGAATATATTACTATGCCGAGCTTCATGACTGCCTCCTTGAGTTACGAAGGTGCAACTGCCATTTCCCTTAAAAGATTACGCTTTTGATCAGGATGTAGGTAGCGACGATTACCAGAAAGATCCCAAAGCCACGCTTCAGGTTATCCGGCGAAATATGGTGTGAAATCTTGGCACCCACAAAGCTGCCAGCGATGGCAACAGCGGTGAATGTGCCCATTAGCGCGTAGTCCACGGGTACCACGCCGAGATAGCCCGTAAAGCCGGTACCAGAGTTCACCGCCACAATGGCAAGCGAGGTCCCGACAGCCTGTTTCATGGGAATGCCGGAAAGTAAAACCAGCGCGGGAATAATTAGAAACCCCCCGCCCACTCCCACCATCCCGGTGAGCAACCCAACCGCCAACCCGAGTAATGCCACGTATCCTAGATGCGCGGGCAAACCCTCGGCATGCTGCGCTATTTCAGGGGCGCTGCGTACCACGTCTGCCCCGACGGCGGCGAACCGGCGCTTTGGCTTCAGCATCCTGTACGCTGCCGCATACATCACGAGCGCAAACAGCCCCAACTGCAGTACCACTGGCATAAGTATGCCGAGCTTTGTTCCCGTATACGTCCCCAGCATGCCGCAGAGCCCAAAAATAGCCGCCACTTTCAGATTGACATTGCCGGATCGAAAATGGTTGATGGCGGAAATGGTGGCGGTGATGGACACAATCCCGAGGCTGAGTGCGATGGCTGATTTAGGATGGACCCCCAATAAGTATACGAGTGCAGGGATCGTAACGATTGATCCTCCGCTACCCAGCAGCCCCAAAAGGATGCCGGTGGATATCCCGGCTAGAATGACCAGTAATGTCATGATGACCTCGTTTCAAAAATGGAGATGGAAGTTACCGTGGCCCATGTTTTACAAAGGGCTATATATTCAACTATTCAAACGAACATTTGATAATGTCCTCCCATATATCGGAAAAGACAAGAAATAAATAACTGGCGAGCATATCCAGACGCTAATACAGGGCCCGGTCGCTACGTTGTATGTGTTCGGTAATTGCTATTGGTGGCAGATAGCGGAGCGCCGGAGCTGTTTGGTCGGTGAGTGACAATACGGTCGACTGTTTGCGGAAAATGCGGGGTTTACTGATGGTCACTGCACGGCAAGCATCGCGCCCCAGCGAAATGGTTCGCTGTTTGGAGCAAACCGACGATCCTTCAACGGGACGGAGTTAGTGGGAGGCCGCGGCTTTTTTTGGCGGAAGTGGCGGATATGTCTTCATATCCCCGACCAATCGTCCGTGGCGGTATATCCTCAACTCTCCAGGCTCAAATGGCAGCCATGGCGCGCATGATGGAAGGGGTTCTGTCGCGATGAGCGCCACTTCTAACGCACCCATTTCCAAGCTTTGGTCGTGGCGCTCCAGATAGTAAAGCCGATCATGGGCATAGGCGACAAGGTATTCGCCATCCGAGATCAGGAAATTGAACTGGCCATAGGAGGCGACCGCTTCGGCCACGCGCGCGACGGTTTCGAGCCAAGGCTCGCCCGTCAATTGCAGTGTGACGTGCGACTGCTGCGCAATATGTCCAAGCAAGTAGCAGAAGGCATATTCCGAATCCGTCTGCCCATCGGGACGGCATACCGCCTTTTTTTGGGCTTTCGAGTTCGGTCTCAAAATTCTAAGAACCGCCTTTCTTATCCCCTTTACCCGGTAGTTTTGACACTCTTTATTTTTACGACCATCGGCTGCCGGCCCCGCGACAAAATGCACCACCGATTCAGCCGAACTTGTACTGGATGCCATAGCCGCTGCGCGGGTACTCCCATTCCACATTGATATGGGTGTCGCAGACCACCCGGCAGGTGCCGCACTCCAGGCAGCCGTCGGTTGTGAGCATCACTTTCCCGCCTTCCACGGTGTAGCAGCCGGCAGGGCAGCACACGGCGCATTGCTTGGTTGCGCAGCTTGTGACGCAAATTTCGGGGTCTCTGATGCGGATGTGGGGGTTGTCCGCATCCAGCAGATAGCGGTTCTGGAACAGGCTTTCTTCGACTTTCGCAGCTGCTGTCATCGTATTGCCCTCCACAGTTTGAAGGCGTCGCCCAGCATGCCGAACAGCGTGCGGCGTTCGCGAAAGCTGTTGAAAATCGCGTTCTCCTTGGCCCGTTTGCCCTTGCCGTCCACCATGAGCAGGGTATAGGCGGAACGGTTCAGCAACTCGGGATAGGTGGTGAAAAACTGCTTGTTGGTGTGGAAAATATCCGGCAGATTCTTGTATTTCTTCATGTCATCCATCACAAAGCTGCCGTCCAATCGCTGTTTGTACGCGGCCAGATTGTGAGCGCTCATGGCCTTTTTCGCTGCGTATAACTCGATCACTGTTTCCGCGGCTATGCGCCCGGTGGTCATCGCCAGGTTGGAGCCTTCGCGATGCACCGCGTTGACGAACATGCCGGAGTCGCCCACGATCAGCCAGCCGTCGCCGTACACTTGGGGAATCGCATGGTAGCCGCCCTCAGGGATGAGATGGGCGGAGTATTCCTTCATCTCTCCGCCTTGCAATAGCGGCTTGATGGCGGGATGCGCCTTGGTGCGTTCCAGCAGTTCGAAGGGGGTGGTTTTCTGCGCCATGAAATCGGACAGCATGCAGCCTACGCCGATGCTGATGGAATCCTTGTTGGCATAAAGGAAGCCGGTACCCATCATGCCCTGGGTGATTTTGCCCAGCATTTCAATCACCACTCCCTCATCTTTGCCGATGTTAAAGCGGCTCTCCACCACGTCTCTGGGCAGGAAATGGATTTCCTTCACTGCCAGGGCGACATCTTTCGGCTTCAATTCCTCGCGGAATCCGGCTTTGCGGGCCAGTGTGGAATTCACGCCGTCGGCTAGGATCACCACGTCGGCGTAGATATTGCCGAGCTCCCGGTCCACCTCCACGCCGATCACCTTGCCTTGCTTGCTGCGCAGCAGTTCCCTGACGGTGACTTCGCAAATCACCAGTGCACCTGCCTCTCGCACTTTCTTCGAAAACCATTTATCGAACTTGGCGCGGATGATGGTGTAGCGGTTGTGGGGCGGCTTGTTGAAGTCGTTGGAACGAAAAGTAGTGCCGATATAGGACTCGTCGTCCAGCACCCACATCCGCTGCTCGATGATGTGCCGCTCCAGCGGCGCGCTATCGCGGAAATCGGGAATGATGCGTTCCAACGCGTCGGAGTAAAGGATCGCTCCCTGCACGTTTTTGGAACCGGGCGCTTCGCCCCGCTCCAGTTGCAGTACGGCCAGCCCGGCCTTGGCCAGAGTATAGGCGGCGGCATTGCCCGCCGGCCCGGCACCGACCACGATCACATCAAACTTTTGCGCGCTGGCGGCGGCGGACAACTTCTCCGCCTGAAGCGTTTTCATGTTGCCGTCTGGCGCCGGCATCCCAGCCTGAATCGTTTCACTCATGCTTCCTGCCTATCCTGTTTGCTTCATGGTTGCCAGCTTCTGCCGGAACGCCTCGGTCAGAGCCGGCAGTAGCGTCAGCGCATCGCCGACGATGCCGAGATGGGCGAAATCGAAAATCGGCGCATCGGGATTGTTATTGATGGCGATGATGCAATCCGCTCCTTCCATCCCCACCCGGTGCTGAATGGCCCCGGAGATGCCGACGGCGATATACAGCTTGGGGCGCACCGTTTTGCCGGACTGGCCGACCTGCCGGTCCGGTTCCACCCAGCCCGCCTGCACCACCGGACGGGAAGCGCCCACCTCGGCGCCCAATACTTCCGCCAGATCCCAGATCAATTGAAAGTTCTCCGGCTTGCCCAAACCGCGGCCGCCGGCCACGATCACATCGGCGAAAGGCAGCTGGGGTTTGTCCCGGCTGTCGTCGGCGATGAATTCCAGCACCTTGGTGACGATGTCGTCTTCCGCCAGCGCCAGGGGATGTTCGACGATGCGCCCGGTGCGGCTTGCGTCCCGTTCCGGCATGGCCATCACCCGCGGGCGCACGGTAGCCATCTGCGGACGGTAGTTGAGGGTGACGATGGTACATAGCAGGCTGCCGCCGAAAGTAGGGCGGGTAGCCAGCAGGCCGCGGTTTTCCGGCTCGATGGTGAGCGCCGTGCAGTCGGCGGTGAGGCCGGTCTGCAGCGTGGTCGCGACGCTTCCTGCTAAATCGCGTCCTTGGGTGGTGGCGCCCAGCAACAGGATTTCCGGCTGGTAAGTGTTTACCAATTCAGTCAGTCCCTGGGTGAACGGGTCGTTGCGGTAGTCCCGCAATACCTCGTTCTCCATCAGGTAGCATAGGTCCGCACCGTACCGGCAGGCTTCCGCGCAGAAGCGCCGGGTTTCCTCGCCGGCTGCGCCCAGCACCACGCCGGCGAGTTCCACACCCAGCAGGTCGGCGAGCTTGCGCCCTTCGCCCAACAGCTCCCACGACACCGGATGCGCCTGCCCGCGCTCGTGCTCGATGAACACCCACACGCCTTTGTAAGCTGCCAGGCGTGGGTTGAGTTCGCCCTTGTGACGGCTTTTCCTGGTCTGCACTGCTTCGCTCATGACATCGATCCTGTTGATTTAGCGGGCACGCTTGGCCAGCTCTTTTTCCACTTGAGGAAAAAGCGTGCCCAGGCGGGCGATTAGCGCCACGGCAAGCTCCTGGGAACTGCCGCCATCCACTGTAATAATTTCCGCCTTGGTGGCGCGCGGAGTAGGGGTGAACACCTTGTTTACGATCGTCGGCGAACCCTTGAGGCCAACCTTGGTCACGTCCTCAATACCTGCTGCCGCTCTGTCCCATTGCCTGAGCGGATGGAGGGCGGCGCGGAACAGGTCGGGCATGGAGCCGAAGCGCATGGCATTGCTGCCTTCCAGCATGGTGATAAGGCAGGGCAACGCTGTCCTGAGCACCTGGACGCCGCCTTCGGCGCGGCGTTCCACCACGATCTCGCGTTTGTCCGGGTCTACGGAAACAATTCTCGACACGTAAGTCAGGAGCTGCAATTCGAGCCGTTTGGCGACGCCTGGGCCTACCTGGGCGGTATCGCCATCGATGGTCTGTTTGCCGGTAAACACCATATTCACCGGCTCTTCCCTGGCGATCTGGCGGATCGCTGCGGCCAGGACATAGCTGGTGGCCAGCGTATCGGCACCGGCGAAAGACTTGTCAGTGATCAGAATGGCGTCGTCCGCGCCGTAAGCCAGCGCCTTGCGCAACGCCGGTTCGGCTTGGGACGGACCCATGGTGATCACCGTGACCTTGCCGCCGAAATGATCCCTGAGACGCAAGGCTTCTTCCAGCGCAAACAGATCGTAGGGATTGATGATGGCAGGCACCCCCTGCCGCATGATGGTGTTGGTGACCGGATGGATGCGGATCTGGGCGCTGTCCGGTACCTGCTTGATGCAAACCACGCTGTGCATTGCTTTCCCTCCACGGGTACTAATGCGTCATCGTAAAATCATGGCAAAGACACGTTCGCGGAACCGTAGCGATTCAACACGACAAGGGTCTCTCGAGAATCGCATCCAGCAAGGCGCGCACGTTCTCCCACGGTTCCCGGCCCGGAACAGTCACAGGATCGGCCTTCACCGTGCCGTCGGCATCGTGAAAATGGTTAGGGAATGTCGCAAGTCCTGGATGGACCGGCGCGGTATCGATGCGTAGCAGCGCTTCACGCCATAGCCATTGCACGGAATATTCGTCGGCGTTCAGGTAGCGCAGTTCCACCACAAGGCCGTTAACAAACGTGACCGTCAGGGCATCCTGCGAGAATGCCGGGTCCGCCGCGAGCTCGTGCGTGTATTGCGCTGCAATTTCGTCCTTCAGCTCAAGATGCAGTAGCATGGTTAAAGTCCCTTCAGATAGGCATTCAGGTCATCGCGAATGACTTCTCTCGTCGCATCGAGGATGCTGGCGCTCAAGTAGTCCTCGTAGCCTGGATGCTCCTCTACCGCCCCTTCAATAATAGCCTGCTTGAGCTGTGCCTCATCCGCCACGCCGTGTCTCTTCAGCACTTCTAAACGATTTTCCCGCAGCTCAAACGTGAGCTTCGTGATGCGGTCGATATGCTCGGCCTCTTCATAGGGAATGTTCTCAAAAAAATTGCTCATTTCACATCCTTTCGTCGTGTATTACGCCTCCGCCAAGGGTGGTCATTTCCGGAGTAACCTGATCGAAACGCAACACTTTGCCGCCATGTTTCTTCGAGAACGTTTGAGCGTCTTCCATGCGGGCAAATGACGCCAATGTGGGCCCCATGCTTCCGGACATGTTGCTGCCGTCAACGTAGTATGCTTTTCTGGCGTCTATCCATTGCCCCAGGGGTGCTTGCCAATTCGCTTTGCCCATGTCCTGAGTGAAGATCGCCTTGATCCTCCTTTGCTGTTCCGGCCTCAGATAAATAGAGAACATTTCCATCGTATCGCAGAAGAAATCCGTTTCTCCGTCCGCGTAATGAATCTGCGCTTTCGGCCCCGGGAAATCCAGAAGCAGCATACCGTCCAGGGCACAGGCGGTCTGGGATGTCGGCATTATCGGTTGAATTGGCTGGTCGGCCTTGTGACAGGCCACCACCGAGAGCACAACGAGAGCCGAAAGTCCGGTTTTGGCCGCGCGACCTAGCCAGCCGACTGAGTTGGTTTTAAGCTTCATTTGAACCTCCAAGCCGCCAAACCCAAGGGAGCGGCAATCCAGAACACCATGATCGAGCCGAGAAGCCAGGGGTCAGACAAGGTTTTAGGGAACACCGTCGCCAGTCCGTAAAACGTTCTCGCTTGTTCGGAACTGAACACATTGAGAATGCGGAACACGTCTGCCGGATTGAGCAACAGCAGAAAGGGAAACGCGTTCCCGCCAGCACCGCCCGCTCCCACCAGAACGCCGAGCAACACCAGGTCATACACCAGTACAAAAAAGAACCACACGCCGATGGCGGCGCCGCTCGCCCGGGCCCTGTCGGTCGCCACTACGGAAGTCAGTACGGCAATGCTGAGAAATGCCATGCCCATCAAGATGGCGCTCAGCACAAAGCCGAAATAATGGTAAAGGCCGGGCAGGTCGAGCTGCTGGTATGACAGCAAGAGCCCGACCAAACCGAACCCCGCCAGGGTGGAAAAAGCCAGCGCTGCGGAAAGGCCGGAAAATTTGCCGAGCAGCAGCTCAAACCGGGTAATCGGCATTGACAGCAGGAGGTCCAGCGATCCGCGCTCGCGCTCGCCGACAATGGCATCGAACCCCAGAATCAATGCGATCAACGGAACAAGATAAATGACCAGGCTCACCAGGCTCGCGATCGTGACCTCGATGCCCATGAAACCCACGCCGCCCTGCTGCGCCGCACCGAAATAGGTAATGGCCAGGGCAAACGCGGCGAATACGACCGCAGTGACAAGCACCCAGCGATTCCGGATACGATCCCAGAATTCCTTGGCGGCGATCGTCGCCACCTGCCGAAAATCGATCCTCACCGCCGCCCCTCCGATAATTCAGGAATCGGTTTGCCCGTTTCCGCTCTTTCATTCCCATAGCCCAGAAACACATCCTCCAGGGTGGGCTCTTCGATCTGGATATCGGCGACTTCCCTCGTGGCGGATGCGAGCACACGCAGTACCGACATTTTTTGCGCCCTGGGGCACTCGACGACCAGCGTGCCCCGGCTGCCGTCGTACACACTCGTCTCTCCCACCTGCTGAAGCAGGCGCCGCAAGGCATCCGCATCGCCGTCGAGCCGGCTGACGCGAAAGCGTAGGGGAAGAGCCATTTGCTCACGCAGGGATTGCAGCGTCCCCATTGCACAAATTTCCCCCATTTTCATAATCGCCAGCCGCTCCACCCGTCCCTGGATTTCGGCCAGAATGTGAGACGTCAGTACCACGGTCACCCCGTGCGCACGCAGCTCCTCCAAGATACGGTAGAACTCCCGGATTCCTTCGGGGTCGAGGCCGTTGGTCGGTTCATCCAGAAACAGTATCTTGGGTTGCCCCAGGAGGGCCTGCGCGAACCCGAGACGCTGACGCATGCCCTTCGAGTATCCGCGCACCAGCCTGCGGGCGGCAGCGCCGAGCCCGACCTTCGCCAGCAAATCCGGGCACGTCGCCCGGTCGGCACGTTTCAAATCGGCGAAGAACCAAAGGGTCTCCAACCCCGTCAAATTGTCGTAAAACACCACGTTCTCGGGTAGATAGCCAAGCGCGCGACGCACCTGCCGGAATGCTTCCCCGCGCGGCCGTTGTCCATCAACGAGAATTTCGCCGGAAGTCGGCGGCTCCAGCCCCAGCATCATTTTGAACAAGGTGCTTTTTCCGGCTCCGTTATGGCCGATGAGCCCGAATATCTCACCCTTTCGCACCGACAAATCGACGCCGTCCACGGCGAGGATATCCCCGAAGCGCTTGGCCGCCTGCCGCAGCTCAATCATCGCGTTTTCTTCCAATCCATTTCCTCCAGTCGGCGTGATACGGTCTCATGCGCGGATGCCGGTCCACGATGCTGGGCGCCCGTAAAACAGGGAATTGGGCTGCCACCAAATGCAGCGTCTGGACGGAAGGGCTATTCAGCAGCAGTTTCATCAGAGGGTATTTCCAGGTCAGGCGGTCGACTACGTCATTGGCCTCGTAGGGGATGTCTCCGATATCATCGCCATTCCGGTCCCATCCGACGTAATTGCTCCAATAATTGCCGTCCCAGTATTCGTCCTTTGCGCCGACATATTTGATCTGGTCTCGATTCCTTATAAAGTCGTTGCCTTCCACTTGGTTGTGGGTCGATCCGGCCCACAGATGCACGCCGATCTGGTTGTCGATGACCAGGTTGTTTTTGATGCTGTTGTATTCCGCGTCATAGATAAAGAACCCCTTAAAATTTCCCGCCACGACGTTGTTCTCGATCACCGAATCCTGCAGGGTGCGCAGCATGATGCCGTGATCGGAATTGCCCCACGCCTTATTGTTCCGTACTACCTGATTGCGCACTTCCATCAGTGCCAGCCCACCCCGGTTTAGATAGGATTCGTTGCCCTCCCAGACGTTATGGTAGGAGTTCATGTAGTGCGTGCCGTAGCGCAAGTGGTGCATTTTGTTTCCCTGGAACAGCGCGTGATGGGAAACATCAACATAAATACCGTCGCGGGTGAAGCCGATGTCATTGCCGATAATCTGCGCGCCCAGCGTGTCATAGAGCTGGATGCCGTTGCCGCGCTGGGATGACAAAAAGTCCCGCTTGCCCGTGATCAGGTTGTTCGTCACCCGAATATCATTGATGCCTTGCAGCCACATGCCGAACAGGGTGTACGCGAGAACATTGTTGCGGATCACGGCCCGGTGAGAGCCGGGTTCCACATAAATGCCGGCGTTCTGAGCGGTTAAATCCGGTCCGCTATCGCGCACGATTAATCCTTCTATGACCACGTCCGGCGCCTTCACACGAATCACGTCGCCAAGGTTTGCGCCGCTTAAAGTGGGCCTTCCGAGACCGCGCAGCGTAATCGGCTTGTCGATCACCACATGCTCCGTATACAGGCCGCGTTCGACACTGACGAGATCGCCCGGCCGAGCCGCCGAAACCGCCGCTGCAATGGATTCGCCGGGACGAACTATGCGCGCGCGCCCGCTCGGTTCAATTGCCCCCATAATTTGAGAACGCTTTCCACAACAGCTTTAGCACCAGGAATATTCCAGCGCCTATCAACAGGTTTTTCGTGGCCACATAAGCGATCAGATCGGGTAGGGTCGCGGGTCTGCGCTGGTTCCCCCACCACGGACCTTCTTTGACCCAGGGCTTGCATCGGCTACGGCACAGCACTTCGTATACACTCCAACCCACCCACCAGGCGATGACAATCGCTGGTCGAATCTGTCCCGTAGCAGCTAGTATCCAAGCGACGGTCACGACTACGGCCAGGCCGATCCCGAGCGCTTGCACCCCTGCCTTCTTGGACAGAAATTTCGGTCCCCACGGAATCAGGTGGTCAATGGCCTCGTCACGTAACCAGCGGAAAATTCCCGTGGGAGCTTCATCGGGTCCACCCTGCTTGTCTGGCTTGTCGCTGCTCCGAGTTTTCATTGATCGACACCCATTGGCTAGGATTGGTTAACGGTTCGCGGTATTTCAATTTCTTTCACCGGCAAGAAATAGCCATTTTTACCGATCGGCGTGAGTGGGACGCCCTGCTTTTGCCTTGTTTTTCGCTCCTTCACCAAAGGCGGGCAGGCCGTGCCGTCGTAATACATCACCATGCAATCCAGGCAGAGCAGGCATTCCCGCTGATCTATCTTGCCCTTGTCATCGATGGCGAGGGAGCCGCAACCGTTCGCGCAGGCATGGCAACTCTGGCACTCCGCCTTGCGCTTGAGCCCGAAAAAACGAAACGTGGATGGAATCGCCAAGCTGGCCCCGAGAGGGCACAAATACTTGCAAAATGGGCGTTCCATGAACAGCGATAGCACCATCAACGCCGACCAGTAGAGCACGAAGGGCCAGGACCTGTTCCACACGCCCACCAGGAACGTGGTCTTGAACGGCTCCACCTCCGCCATTTTTTCTGCCGCCCCCATGGAATAGAAAGACGCCGCTAGCAGCGTCGCAAACACGCCGTATTTCACCCACTTCAGTTTGTCATGCAACGGCTTGCTAAGCTGGAACTGAAAGCGCTTGAGGCCAACCATGCCCGCCAGCTTGTACGCCAGTTCCGTCACGGCACCGTACGGGCACAACCAGCCACAAAACAGCCCGCGTCCCCAGATGAATACGCTGGCGATGATGAACCACCAAAAAATAAAGATGAACGGATCCGACAGGAAAAGCTCCCATTTCCACTGGTACAGCAGCGCGTGGAACCACGTAAGCACTTGGGTAATGCTCGGCTGCGCCATGGCGAAGAACCCGACGAATCCGGCGCTGGCAATCCAGAACAGCGTTTTCGGCAGCGACACCCAGCGCTTGTCTTTATGATTGGCGCGGCGCACCAGTTTGTCGCGCAAGGCATAAACCGCTGCTGCGGCGGCCAGCAACAGAACAAACGCAGCTATCTGGAACCGCTTGGAAAGCCATAGCCGCACCCAGACAGGCTCCGGCGTTTCCACCTTTGGCCTTCCTCCTTCCAGGTATCGCGCCGGAAGCCAGTATTCCTGTTCAAAATTGGCGAAGGTTTTGGTGCCGGTTTCGGTGTCGAGTTTATGTGCGAGAAACACCAGCTTCCAGGGATAGGCGGCACTGAAAGCCGGGCTGCGCAGAATGAAGATGCCTGACTCTGTAAAACGCGGGGCACCCTGGGCGAGAACGCCGTACAAATTCTGGTAATCGCTATCGCGGAATGTGAATGTATCCATTCCCTGCCTGATCTGAATGCGATCGAATATTCCTCCGCGCACGAAGGCCGTGCCCTTGAAGGATGCCGTTCCGTTCCCGATGACGAAGATGGCATGCTCGCCGGGTTTCAGTTCCTCCATTAAGCGCCGATAGTCACTGTCGCCCAGAATGCTGCGCCCGATGCTCGGGACGTTGAGGTAGCCGAAATAGAGGTCGATATAGGGTTGCCCGGTATCTCTTACGCCGATTTCCCCAGGCTGTACCGTCAACCTGCGGATGCTGCCCTGTTTGAGCAGTGTTCCCCAGTCGAGCCGCTCGGCAACGGGCGCCAGTTTTGCCTGTGCTCTCGGGACGGCCTTGATGATGCCAACTTCTCTGGCGACTTCGTAAGCGCTGCGGGAGATCACCTGATTCTCGGTAATGACGGTGACGGTGGCGCCGCTGATGGCATCCAGCCCGATATAGTCGTCCGCTTCGCTTGCCTTGCCAATCTCGAACCGGCTTCCGGCGAATTTTCCTACATATTGCCGGACAAAATCGACCAGCTTTGATTCCGGGATACCCACCAGCAAGATCGGCTCGCTGTGCTTCAGGACTCTCAGTCCGGTAATCACGCCCTGGGTATCCATGCCGATGAGCGTCACGACAGGCTTGCCGGAGTAGGCCGGAATATCCACGATATCGGTCGACAAAAAAACGTAGCCGGCCAGTTTTTTTTGTCCGTCGTGTGTTGTGTAGGCCTCGACATAACTCGGGCTACCCATGCGGTTGGAAAAGCTGTCGGCCTTGATCACGTCTCCACAGGGCGCATAGGTACACATGTCCGCAGCGCTCGAAAGCTGGGGCGGCAGTTCCGTGGAATAGATGGAAGCCCGCGCGCCCGCGCACGCAAACAGCAACGACAGCACCACGAAAAACCAGCTACATCGATGTTTCATCAGAAAATTTTGCCCGTAACAAAAACTGCCCGCCAGAAACTTCACGCCACGCTCCCGTAAGGCAAGCTCACGGGGCTCAGCCAATGTCCAACTGAATCGAAACAAGTTGCAAAAATGCAGCCGGACATTAATCTGGTCGATCGCCCTCCGCGCAATGTGCGAGTTAAGCTTTTTCCACAATCATGCGGCTACGCATTTCCAGGTGGAGGGCATGACAGAAATTACTGCAATAGACCCAACTGACTCCCGGTGTGTCTGCCTTGAAAGTTACCGATTTGGTCTGCTGCGGGTTGACGACAAAATTGATGTCATACATCGGAATCGCGAAGCCATGAGTCAGATCTTCAACCTTATCCAGGTTAGTGAGAATAATCGTAACCTCGTCACCTTGTCTGACGGTAAACTCCCGCAGTCCAAACGCCGGAGCCTGGGAAGTCAGGTGTATCGTAACTTTCCTGCCTTTGCGCTCCACGCGGCAGTCCTTCGCATCCTTTACCGCGAGCGGATGCTCGTTCAGGTCATTGATCTGGCGGGTCCTGATCTTGTCGCGCTTCACTATGATGGCGTCGTGAGGTTCCGGGTCGACGGAGTGGTCGGCGATCAGGTGCATCTTGTCGCCTCTTATATCGATCATCTGATCCTGATCCGGGTGCCTTGGCCCCACTGGCAGGAAGCGGTCCTTGGTGAATTTGTTGTCGGAGACAAAAAATTTGCCGTCCGCTTCCTTCGTCTCGCCCATCGAGGTAAAGCCGTGCCCCGGCTGGTAATGCACGTCAATGCGGTCCAGTATGGGGTCCACCTGCTTGTCGCCCTTGAACTGAGCGATTGATTTATCGATATTCCATTTGACAACCTGACTATCCAGAAAGAGCGTTGTATAGGCATTGCCTCTGCCATCGAACGCGGTATGCAGGGGCCCCAGGCCGATCTCCGGTTCCGCCACCACAGTGTCGCGAGGCGCCTTCAATTCTCCGTTGAACCATTTATGAACCAGGCCAAGGTCGATGACCGTGGCGGTGGGCGAGAGCTTGCCGGCACAGACGAAATATTTCCCGTCTGGCGAAGTATTGACCCCGTGGGGGTTTTTTGGAACCGGCACATAGCAGGTGAGTGCCGTCTTCGGATCCTTGTTTGCATCCTTGGTGCCATCCACAACCGGCACCTTCGAGTCCCCGATGGTGAAGTGCTTGCCTGCCTTGACCGCCGCTTCGATGCGGGCGATGTTGAACAGCACGCAGGCATCCCGCTCAGCGGACATCATGTCCTCGTAATGTACGCCGTTCTCGGTGTTGTACTGGTTGGATCCGGCCAGCGTGCCATCATAGGAGGTCGCGACCAGATCCAGGTTGCCGTCGACCTTGCACTGCCAGCGGACGTTCATGCTCTCGGCGTCGACGCAGGTAAAAACACAGTAATATTTTTTCGGATCGTTTTCATCCCGTCCGTCGTTGGGCTGCGGGATGTGGAACTCCTGGCCGCAAAATATCCTCGTGGTGTGATTGATCTTGGGGTCAACCGGGTCGCGCTTGTCGGGGAAAATGCCGTGGAATCCCTGGACGTTGGGAATATCGATGATCTTGTCGCACACCATATAATCCAGCCGGATTCGCGCCAGACGACTATTGATCTTGTCGTTCGTCCACAGGTATTTCCCGTCGTAGGTGCCGTCGGTATAGGAGCCGTGCACATGGTGGGTATCTCCGGTGGTGGATTTCAGACTGCCGTCCGCCTTGGTGCCGATGATTGCCCTGGATTCGTTGGTGATCCCCCAGCCGCTCTCGCAGTCCCGGTTGAAAATAGGGATCCGTTTAATGAGCCGGCCGGAAGGAAGGCCGTAGACGCGTGCTTCGCCGGAATGGCCGCCGCTGTTAAACATGTAATACTCGTCGAGTTGCCCAGGCGGGACTTCAAACTCTCCGTAAGTCGCGGCTGACGACACCTTGGTCGAAGCTTCGCCGGCCTTGCCGGCACCGGGTTGCGTGACGCTTTCTCCTGCTTTTTTACACGACGACAATCCAACCGACAGCCCGGTGCCGGCAAGGCCGGCCAATGCGGCCGTATTCAGGAACTTGCGCCTGCCTGCATCCTGAAGCTCTGTTATTCCCCTGTCTTTCCAGTCACTGGAAGTCATTTTTTTTACTCCTCGGTTAAAGACCCTTGCGCCCTAGATTATCAAATCAGCCGCAGCATCATGCGGTTGCTGCGTCATTTGGTCGCAGAATGAGTACAATATTAGAGGTTGCAGATATTTTGTTTCTTGATCTGTATCAAGGAAGATCAAGAAAATTGCGCCGCATTGAAAATATCCGGCGGAAGATGTTCGGTTTGGAAATGAAATAGTCGGGCAGCGGCGATCAGGATTGACTTCAGGCCAGCAAAACCAGGCAATGCTCAGGGCATAATCGCGGACAAAAATCCGGAGTCCGTATGCATACCCTCATGCGCCCGTTGCAGGACGCGGACCCCGCCCAGACGCCGACAGGGCAACTCAGCGACGCCGGTAATCCAATATGCCCGGCTCCGGTCTCGTCAATCAAAAGACCGGTGAGGACGCGCGTCAATTTATGGAATATCCGGGTTAGCCATAGGCGCGCAAGCGCTCGATATCCAGAACCGCAACCTGCTTGCCCTCAACGCGAATCAAACCGGCTGCGCTGAGATCGTGCAATATCCGGGAAAGTGTCTCCGGCGAGATGTTCAGGCGCGAGGCAATAATCAGCTTGCTTGCCGGGAAGCGGAAGCGAAAGGCATCCCCTTTTGAAGAAGGGTCCTGATCGTTCTGAAGCAGATAACCGATCACTCGTTGCACGCCCGAACGCAGGGAATAGGCTTCCACATCCCGTACCAGGGTATGAAGCCGCATGCTCAGTCCGGCCAGCATTTTACGAGAAAGCCCGGGGTTCCGTTCAATTTGGTCAAGTACAGCCTCCTTTCCGACATGAATCAGCAGTGAATCGGCAAGCGCTTGCGCAAATACCAGATAAGGCTTATCCAGAAACATGACGGCCTCTCCAAAGCTGTCCCCCGGCCCCATCAGATTCACAACTTTTTCCATGCCATGAGGCGATGTAAAGGCCAGCTTTATCTGGCCGTGTACAACGACAAAGAAGCCATTGGAGGCATCCCCGCTATGGAACAGGATTTCACCGCGAGCTGCCTTCAGCACTCTCGACCCTGATGTGATGCATTCTATTTCCGCTGGCTGCAACGCGCTGAACAGAGGCACATTTGCCAGTAAAGAATGTATTTTTGAATTTTCCGTGGTCATGCTCCTCGATACGGGTTCAGTCAGAAAAATGCATGGAATCAATCGCGCACCGCCTGAGCGCGATCCGGCGGCCTCTCACACCGGAAATCCACCCCGCTCAGCATCTCACAAGTGATATCACAACATCAAACGAAACGCCGTTTGCCTCCATGGGCGCGCACTATTTCGCCAAGCTTTCGATTCAATTGATGAAGGCCGGTAGGGTAAATGCCATGTTTTTTTAACGGCCTCTTGGCACAAAGCAGTAATGTGGCAAAATAGCTTCAAAATTTACCGGACAACGGCATGTCTGGAATTGTGGAGGTAACGCGAGATGGACAAGCATAACCAAACCGTGCAGGTGAATGGCAGGGCAATTCCAACGGATTCCGAAGGCTATCTTCATAATCTGGGCGACTGGTCCGAGGATTTTGCATGCGCCCTGGCAGACCAGGAAGGGCTGGTCCTCACCGAGCGGCACTGGGAGGTGATCCGCTTTTTACGGACCTATTTCCATGAGCATGACGTGCAGGCCCAGGTACGGATCATGGTGAAACATTTCAGCGAAAAATGGGGAGCCGAGCCGGGCAGCAACCGGCATTTGCATGATATGTTCCCCAGAGGCGGCCCCCAGAAGCAGGGCAATCGCCTGGCCGGGTTGCTGCGCACCAAGGGTGAGCACTGACAGTCACAGCAGCCGCACCTGATTCCAGGCAGCGAAGTGTATACTTGATACGGATATGAAGATCGTGAATTCCTATCCCGTTAGGGGCGGGTGACCCGCCGTCTTAGAGGTACCTAATAAATGCTGGAGACCAATTTGTCCCATTTTTATATTAAAGGCCGGCGTTTGCTGCCCATCGTGCAAGGCGGCATGGGCGTGGGTATATCCGCGCACCGGCTGGCGGGTGCGGTGGCGCGGCTGGGTGCGATCGGCACCATTGCCAGCATCGACTTGCGCCATCATCACCCCGACCTGCTCGCGCAGAGCAAGCACTGCCGCGACAAGGCGGCGCTGGACCAGCTCAATCTGCTCGCCCTGGATCGGGAAATCAAAGCCGCCCTCGACACGGCGGGCGGCGCAGGCCTCGTGGCGGTCAACGCCATGAAAGCCGTGGCCGAGCACCCCGCCCTGGTGCGCCAGGCATGCGCGAGCGGAGCACAAGCCATCGTCATGGGCGCCGGCCTGCCGCTGGATCTGCCTGAACTGGCCGAAGGTTTCCCCGAAGTGGCGTTGATCCCCATCCTGTCCGATGCGCGTGGAATCGGCATTGTGCTGAAGAAATGGATGCGCAAGCATCGCCTGCCCGACGCCATCGTGATCGAACACCCACGCTATGCCGGCGGCCACCTTGGCGCTCCCAAACCGGAGGACATCAACGACCCCCGCTTCGATTTCCCCGGGATTCTGGACAGCGTATTCCAGCTGTTCAAGGAACTGGGCATCGAACGCGAACAGATCCCGCTGATCCCGGCCGGCGGCATCAACACCCACGAAAAGATTCGCGACCTGCTCGCACTCGGTGCCAGCGCGGTGCAGATCGGCACCCCGTTCGCAGTGACCGAGGAGGGTGACGCCCACCCCAACTTCAAAAAAGTGCTGGCGGAAGCCAGGCCGGAAGACATCGTCACGTTCATGAGCGTCGCCGGCCTGCCTGCGCGCGCCGTGCGCACACCGTGGCTAACCAATTACCTGCGCCGGGAAAGCAAACTGCAGGGCTGCGCCAAAAGCCATCCGGAGCGCTGCGCATCCGGCTTGCATTGCCTGACCCAGTGCGGGCTGCGCGACGGCATCGCGAAAGCCGGGCAATTCTGCATCGATTCACAGTTGGCTGCCGCGTTGCGCGGCGATATCGGCAAGGGCCTGTTCTTCAGGGGCTCGGAAAGCCTGCCGTTCGGTGCGGCCATCCGGCCGGTGCGGGAATTGCTGGAATACCTGCTGAATGGCAGGATGCCCGCGCTTTCATAAACGCGCAAACTTCAGATACAGCCGCGTTGCGGTGAACAGGTTCAGCCACAGCAGGCAAGAGGCGAAGCCCAACGTCAGCGCGGCCGGGTAAATCAGCACAGGCCATGCACTGCTACCGAGCAGCAATAGCAGTGTTGCCAGGTGCGCTTGCATCTGACGCCGCGCCGTGGGGCCGGAGATGATCTGTTTCATGTTGGGAACCGTACTGCCCTTGGGCAGACGGCCTTGCAGATGAAACCAGATCAGGAACGGCACAATCTTGTACAGCATGCCGCTGGCTACCGACACCGCAAAACCAAACATGAACAGCACACCCAAAACGATAGGGTAACGCGAATCTGCCGCGATTCCGGTCACCAGTTGAGCGCTCGCCCAGAGCGCAACGGCGGTGAGCAGGCTGAGCATGCCAATGCGCCAGAATTGCTGGGTGACATCGACTATTCTGCGCCGTCTTTTTGCCTGCAAATACAAGGTAGCGCCCGCAAACACTGCGAATCCGATGGCTATACCGCCCGCAGCGAGCGAGCCGCCCCATGACGCCAGCAGCGGGGCTGTCAGCGACGTCAGGGATCCCGCGCACAGCAACAAAAACACCGAGCCGCCGAGCCATCGGGTAAGTCGGGCAGGGTAGGCCGGCGTCAACTGGAACATGGGCACCACCTGGTACGCCACACCCATGACCAGCAGGCCGACCCAGCCCGGCAGACCCCACGCCACATGCAATCTGACGAGTTCCTGCGCCGGGAGATGGAAGTAACCGCTCAGCGTACCGGCAAGCGCAATGCCCAGCCCAACGGTGAGCATCAGGGCGATGCCGGCAAAACGCATGGCGTGTATTGTGGCATGGCGCACTCGTGAAGCGGCGAGGCTGTAAGCGGCCGCGATCAGGAATACGCCAAGCGCAAACGCCAGCAGGAAAATGGCAGCATCGAGCAGGCCGGTTTGCGAAAAAAACAGGCCGGACGCCAGCATTGCCGTGCCTGCAACCAATGGAACATGCACCATCCAGGCTACCCGCCGCGGTTGCGGCATAGGCGAATCCGCCAGCACCGGGAGCATTTGCATCAGTGCACCGATCATGGTCATGGACAGGAAACCCAGTGTGACCAGATGCGTCAGCGCAAGTAGGGCGGGCGTCCAGCGCGACACCAGCGCCTGTGGGCCGGAAACCAGCAATATCAGGGCTGCCAGCAATAGAAACAGGGGTGCGCTGAGAAAGAATCTGAAAGGAACCGAAATCGGTGGCGCCTGCTGCAGGGACAGGCTGGAAATGGGCGCATTCACCGCCAGATGATTATTTCAAGATGTCCGTCCGCAAAGGTTTCGGTACGGTACTGATAGCCATCTTCCTGCAATAGGCCGTACAGCGGAAAAGGCTCGCGGTTGAGCAGCATGCGCAGGCTGTCTCCGCTCGGCAGGGTTTCCAGTGCGATCAGCACCTTCACCAGCGGCTCGGGTGGATCCAGGCCGCGCACATCCAGGGTTATTTCACCCGCCATGACGCCTTACCCGGCGCTGCCGGGAGCCTCTTTCATCTGCTGGAGCAATTCCGCCACCCTGACGCCGAGCGCCTGGTCCGACATCGGATAAAGTACCTGTTCCTCCTTGAGATTATGCTGCTGGAGCATGATCAGCAGGGTTTCGGAAAGCCCCGCATATTCATCCGCATCCTGCGCTGCAACGGCAGCGGCCATGTGTGTAAACAGATCGCGCATTTGTTCATGTTCCATGCGCATCATCCGCGTGGGGCCCATGGTGTTTCCCGTTTCGCGTTCGAATGCAGGGAACAGCACCTGCTCCTCCATCCCGAAGTGATGGGCCATGGCGGAGTGGAACTGTTCAAAACTCGCAGTTGTGGCAGGCCAGTCCTGCCTTGCCGCGAATTCCTCCGCCATAGCAAAATAGTCATCGCACTGGCGATGATCCGAAGCGAGATAGTTGCTGATTGTTTCCACGGCATACTCCTTGTCTTTGTGTCCGTTTAAGTGCTGTTTGCGGAGTGCAAGTATGCAAGTTTCTGAACGCGAAGCACCTTGACTTATATCAAGGTTTCCTTGATTGCCGTTCACAATGATTTTTCAGACCGGGCACGGAGCACGTACGGAAACCAGGCTGCCCGCAGCGGCAGGTGTCTCGTCAGCCGGGCTTGCCGTCGGCGCGTGGCCGCCAGTAATTGGGAATGTAGCGTATTGCCCACGGAACGAAGCAGGCCAGCCAGACCAAGCCTGCCAGCAGATACAAATCCGGCGCCAACCGGGCGGCTGCGGGGACGATGTCGGCCAGCGCCCGGATCAGTGCCGAGCCTTGAAATCCGATAAACAGCAGCCAGGTGAGCCGGTCCAGCACCAGCGGCCGGCCGGCATGGCCGAGCGTGACGCGCGAGACCATGCCCAGCACCATGCTGGCGAAATAGCCGATGGTTAGCGCGTGCAGCGGTGCCAGGCCGAACCACGCCAGCTCGCCTCCACTCGCAAACAGCGCCAGGCTCTGCGCACCGAACAGCAGCATGGCCAGACCCAGCCAGGCAAACGCGATATGCAGTACCGCCAGCAGGCTGACGCGGAAACTGCGCAGCAATCCCCAGGTGAAAGACAGATACAGCGCGCAAGCGGCCAGCGGCAGGTCGGCCAGCCACAGGTAGGCGTGCGCTTCCCACAGCAGCAATATCCCATGTCCCGCTGTACAGGCGAGCATCAGCCAGAGTATCCAGTACGGCCTGACCACCACGTAGTTTTCCAGCACCCGGCTGGAAAAGAACGGGATCATGCGATGGCTCACGGTCATGACAATCGGCAGCAGGCAAAACCAGATGCCGGCAGCGAGGGAGAAGTCCAGCAGCAGGGCTTGCCCGGTCAGCAGCCACAGCAGATAGGCAGCCATCCCCAGCCAGCCGAATACCAGCGCTGCGCTGGTCACGGCCGGATGGCGCTTGTCCTGGCGCGGGGCATCGAACATTACGCGCAACAACGCATACACTGCCGCGCCCCATCCGGCCAGCATCACCGCCACGCCCGCAGCAGCGAGCGGTTTTCCCAGCGCCAGGCCGAGGTAAAACAGCGCGACGCCTGCTGCCATCAGCAGGCTGGCGCTGAGTGCGCGGCGCGGCGGAATTTTCACCGCATTCATCCAGCTGGGGTAGGTGGTGAACAGAAAGCCGAAAATAAAGAACGGAAAAAAACCATATATCATCAAGAAGGCATGCGCCCACACCGGCGTTATGTGCCATGCCGTCGCGCTGCCGGCAATGCCGTAACGCCCGGCCAGATCGCACACCCACCACAGCATTGCCGCCACCCCTTGCAGCGTTCCCGCCAGGAACATGCTGCGGTGGGGCGCGGCCGCAGTCTGCCGCCAGACTGATAAAGGCTTGTTCATATTCATAGTGTTTTTCCTTGCTGGCGCCGGTCGCCTTGGGGAAATCGAAACCGGCTTTAGCCATTTTTAGCATGCTAGCGCGAGCGGTGCACTCAAAACTTGATCTATATCAATTTGGCGTTTCGGCAGTTGGCGTATTCTGATGTCATTAATTACCGATAGGAATACGGCTCCCCGCTTTACAGGGTGAAGATGATGGCGCTTTCGGACTACATCCACACCTTCGGACAGTTCATGCTGCGGCGCCATGGCCAGCGGGTGCACAAGATCGCGCTTGACGCCGGTTTTACCTGCCCCAACCGGGACGGCAGCAAAGGCATCGGCGGCTGCACATTCTGCAATAACGCCTCGTTCAGTCCCAACGGCCGTAATGCGCCTTCCATTGCCAGCCAGCTTGCTTCCGGGCGGCGCGCAATTGCCAGGCGTACCCGTGCGCGGCGCTTCATTGCCTATTTTCAAGCCTACACCAATACCTACGCCAGCGTGCAGCAGCTGGACGCGCTGTATCGGGAAGCCCTGTCCGAGCCGGACGTGATCGGCCTGGCGGTGGGCACGCGCCCGGATTGTGTGCCGGATGCAGTGCTCGATCTGCTCGCCGGTTACCGTGCAGAGGGGATGGAGGTGTGGCTGGAACTGGGGCTGCAATCCGCGTTTGACGAAACGCTTGCGCGCGTCAATCGCGGGCACGGTCTGGCGGAATACCAGACCGCCGTGGTAGCCGCCAGACGACGCGGCATTCCGGTGTGTGCCCACCTTATCCTCGGCCTGCCTGGCGAAAGCGACGCGCACTACCACGCCAGCCTTGATACGGTGCTGGCGCTGGGCGTGGACGGCCTGAAGCTGCATCCATTGCACGTGGTGAAAGGCACCCTGCTGGCGAACCAGTGGCGACGCGGCGAATATTCGCCCCTCGCCATGGGCGACTACCTGCGCATTGCCGCCGATCTGATCGAGCGCACGCCGGCGCACATCGTGTTCCACCGGGTAACCGGCACGGCGGCGAAGGATATTCTGCTGGCGCCAGTCTGGTGCTCGCAGAAATGGAATGTGCTGAACGGCATCGAAGGCGAACTGCGCCGGCGCAACCACCGCCAGGGCGAGTTCGCGCAGGATCCACACTATGCAAAGGAATGGGCTTATGTCGCCTGAAGCGAAGCTGGACCTGGTATGTCCGGCAGGCAGTCTGACTGCATTGAAAGCCGCAGTGGATAACGGCGCCGATTGCGTTTACATCGGCTTCCGCGATGGTACCAACGCGCGCAACTTCGCCGGTCTGAATTTCGACGCCAGCGCCGCCCGCGAGGGCATACGTTTTGCCCATGCGGCCGGGGCAAAAGTCCTGGTGGCGCTGAACACTTACCCGCAAACCGGGAATTGGCAACGCTGGCAAGATGCGGTGGATCAGGCCGCCGGCCTGGGGGTGGATGCGATCATTCTGGCTGATCTGGGATTGATGCAATACGCCGCCGAGCATCATCCGCAGCTGCGCCGGCATTTGTCGGTGCAGGGTTCCGCAACCAACTACGAGGCGATCAATTTTTACCAGGAGCAGTTCGGCATCAGCCGCGCCGTGCTGCCGCGCGTGCTTTCCATGGCGCAGGTTGAACAGCTGCGCCAACATACCTCGGTGGAAATCGAAGTATTCGGTTTTGGCAGCCTGTGCGTCATGGTGGAAGGGCGTTGCACGCTGTCGTCTTATGTCACCGGGGAGTCGCCCAACACCTGCGGCGTGTGTTCTCCCGCCAAGGCGGTGCGCTGGAAACAAACCGCGCAAGGCCTGGAATCCCGGCTCAATGGCGTATTGATAGACCGTTATGCCGATACTGAAAATGCCGGTTACCCGACCTTGTGCAAGGGGCGTTTCAAGGTGGGCGAGGAAACCTATTACGCCATTGAGGAACCAGCCAGCCTCAACACGCTGGAGCTGTTGCCGGAGCTGATGCGCATCGGCATCGCCGCCATCAAAATCGAGGGGCGGCAGCGCAGTCCGGCCTACGTCGCGCAAGTAACGCGGGTGTGGCGCGATGCGATTGATGCCTGCCAGCGCGAGCCGCACAACTACGTTGTGAAAGCGGCATGGATGGCCGAACTGAATAAAGTGGCCGAAGGGCAGCAACACACACTGGGCGCCTATCACAGACCATGGAAATAATTCAGTTTCCAAATAAAACGTGCACTTTGTCGGTGTCGCTTGCCGTACAAGTGTACTGTCTGCGCTCCGCCTTCGCGTTCACATTTGATTTGAAAACGGAATAGGATAATGAAACTCGCACTCGGGCCGGTTTTATATTATTGGGCACGCGATACGCTGCTGGATTTTTACGAGGAAATTGCCGCCACGCCGGTGGATATCGTGTATCTGGGCGAAACCGTGTGCTCCCGGCGCCACAACCTGCGCTTGCAGGATTGGCTGGACGTTGCCGCGAAGCTGGCTGACGCGGGCAAGCAGGTGGTGCTTTCCACGCAGGTGTTGATTGAATCCGAATCGGACTTGAAAAGCCTGCGCAACATTGCGGATAACGGCAGTTTTATGGTGGAAGCAAACGACATGGGCGCGGTGCACCTGCTGGCCGGCAAGATGCCGTTTGTCGCCGGGCCGCATCTCAATGTTTACAATGACCGCAGCCTGAGTCTCCTGGCCACGCTGGGCGCACAGCGCTGGGTAACGCCGCCGGAAATGTCGGGCGCCATGCTCGCCCCGATACAGCGCATGCGCCCTGCCGGGATGGAAACGGAAATATTCGCCTACGGCAGATTGCCGCTGGCTTTTTCGGCACGCTGTTTTACCGCGCGCGCCCATAACCTGCCCAAGGACGATTGCCAGTTCCGCTGCCTGGATTATCCCAACGGGTTATCCATGCGCACTCGCGAAGACCAGCCTTTTCTGGTGTTGAACGGCATTCAGACGCAATCCGCGCGCACCTATAACCTGATCGGCGAGCTGGATACCCTGCGCAGCATGGGCGTGGACATGCTGCGCATCAGTCCGCAGATTGCCCACAGCGCGAAAATCATCAGCTTGTTCCGTACCTGCATGGATCAGCCATGCACGCCACACAGCGCATTGCTGCAAATGGATAAACTCATGCCGGATGGCATGTGCGACGGTTACTGGCGAGGTAGCGCCGGGCTGGAGCAGAGTCATATATCGAGCAAAACATGAGCACCGCGATGGAGCAGGGCGAACGATTCAACAGCTACAGCCATCTCATAGGCGCGGCGCTTGCGGCTGGCGGTGCGGTCGTGCTCATCGTGCTGGCGGCGGGACAGGGTAATCCGTGGAAGATCGTCAGCTTCAGCGTTTATGGCGCGATGCTGCTGTTGCTGTATCTGTTTTCCACCCTGTATCACAGCTTGCGAGGCAGAGCCAAGGATGTGTTTCGCAAGCTGGATCATTATGCGATCTACCTGCTGATTGCCGGCACCTACACACCGTTTACCCTGGTAACGCTGCATGGGGCCTGGAGGTGGTCGCTGTTTGGCGTGATCTGGGGTATGGCGGTGCTGGGAATTGTGGTGGACTCATTGCCTTGGGGAAAACGCAGAATTCTGCCGGTGGTGATTTATCTAGCCATGGGATGGCTCGCCTTGATTGCCCTGAAGCCATTGTTGAATGCCCTGCCACATGCCGGCTTCGCGTGGCTGCTGGCGGGCGGTGTGTTCTACACCGTGGGCATTATTTTTTACGCGCTGGAACGGTGGATAAAGCATGGGCACGGTATCTGGCATGTGTTCGTGCTGGCCGGTAGTGCCTGCCATTATTTCGCCATACTTTTCTATGTAGCATGAAAGTGATTGAACTTCCCATGATTAGGGTACTGGACAGCGGCTTGCAGAGCGGGCCCGCGAATAACGCTATCGACCGGCATTACCTGGATTTGCATGCGCAAGGCGCTTGCCCGGATCAGTTGCGGTTTTATCGTAGCTTGCCGAGCGCAAGTGTGGGGCGCCACCAGATTATCGACCGTGAACTGCGCATCGATTACTGTCGCAGCAATGACATTGCGCTGGTGCGGCGGCTCAGCGGCGGCGGCGCGATTTATCTGGATCCCCGGCAATTGGGCTGGTCGCTGATTCTGAAGCGGCCACACACCTGGCGTCAGCTTGGTCTTGAACAATTGCTTGCGCTGTTTTCCAGAGCATTGTCGGAAGGATTGAAGCGCCTGGGCATTGGTGCGCGCTACACCTATCCGAACGACCTGGAAATCGAAGGGCGCAAAATTGCCACTCTGTTTGCCGCCTGCGAAGCAGAATCCTTGCTGTTGCAAGGCACATTGCTGCTGGATGCCGATATTCGAACCATGCTCGAAGCGTTGCGTGTGCCCACCGAGAAATTGTCCCCTGACGGGCTGTCCGCTGCGCGTGAACGCTTGGTCACCGTCAAGGAGTGTTTGGGGAAAATTCCTGATTTGGAAAAAATCCAGGCGGCCATAATCAACGGTTTATCGACAGGGCTGAGACTGCAATTCGGCGGCAGGACGAAGGGCAGCGGAGCGCACACGCCATCATGCAATGCCTTGGCGGAGGAAAACGCCGCAGCCCATCAGCTTGATTGGCGGGGAGACCGGACCTCCGCACTGGAATCGCTGTGGAAAACGCCGGGTGGAACACTGCGCGCGCGCGCCGTTTTTGATGGAGAAGACAAGCGGATTGAATGGATAGAAATTGGCGGTGATATCCACCTTGATCCCGGCGATTTGTTGTGCAAATTACAGCGTGCGCTGCAAGGTTTGCCGATAGCGCATGCGCACCAGCGCATCATGGATTTTTTCCGCGAGAACGGTGTGGATACGCCGGGACTTGGCGCGCAAGATGTGGTGCGGCTATTACATATCCTGCTGGACAAGCTGTCCCTGCACCGCGACGTGCAACTCAGCAGCAAGCAGCTTAATGCCCTGATGATATACAGCCCGCAAGCAGTAAGCGCGCGGCAGATTTTGAACCAGGCAAGTGTCATGCTGGTGCCGTACTGCGCAAAACCGGCCTGGTGCAAGTGGCGCACACGCGATGGCTGCACCGAATGTGGGCTGTGCGAGGTCGGGGAGGCTTATCGCCTGGCGCGGGAGCGCGGCATGCAGGTGACCACAGTTACCCACTATGAACATCTTGTAGCAACGCTTTCTGATATGAAGGCACGTGACGTCGGGGCCTACATCGGCATGTGTTGCAGCAGTTTTTTTATCAAGCGCCACCGTGCATTTCTGCAGGCAGGCATGCCCGCGCTGCTGATGGATATCAGCGGTTCAAACTGCTACGAGTTAAAACAGGAAGAGCTGGCCTATGCCGGCCAGTTTCAGGCACAGGCGCATCTGGATACGGAAGTATTGCATCAGGTGATTAAATTCGTGCCCCGCACGGGGTGAAAGGGTGAGGCGACGGCCAACATGAAACAACAAAATTCTGTTTTACCCGCAGCGATTGCCGGCGCGTTTGCGCTACTGCCGCCTGCACCGCATTCGGTATTGCTGGCGGCGGGCCTGAATCGGGTGCTGGGGCGCAGCATCCAGCCGAAACAGCTGTTGCCGTTGCAGGATAAATCGGTGTGCATCCGGGTGACAGACGCCAGGCTGCCTTTCTTTCTCGGCGCCGATCATCGCGGCTTTGTCGCGCGGCGCTTCAGCCAGACACCGGATTTGACCATCGGCGCGTGCGCGCGCGATTTTCTCAGGCTCGCCTTGCGCGCGGAAGACCCCGACACGCTGTTCTTCGGACGGCGCCTGTATATGGAAGGCGACACCGAGCTTGGCTTGCTGATTAAGAATCTTCTGGATTCGGTGGCGCCGGCGCAGTTATTCATGCTGCGTTTGCTGCCGGGTAGCGTGCGGGCAAAAATCAGGGAAAGGCTGTTATCGTGAAGGCACGGGAAATAATGGTCGATTTATGCGGCATCGCGGCGAGCAGACTGCAAACCGCCGCGCTTCCCGCCGTCAAGAATCTGCAACGGGGTGAAACCGTGCGCTTGCTGCTTGAAGAGGAGCCGTCGCTGATGCTGCAAAGCCTGAACCTGCAATTGCGCCATCATCTGAGCTGGCAGATCAGCACGGAAGGAACGGACAAGTGGCGGGTGCTGATTCGCCATCGCGAAGATGTCGCGCCGCGTGATCTGATGGATATCCTCAGCCGCGATCACCAGCGCCTGGACAAATTGTTTGGCTTGTCATTGCAGTTGGTGAATGCGGGCAAGGTAAGCGAAGCGGCGCCGCTTGTCATGGAATTCGCAGCCGGTTTGAAACGCCATATTCAGACCGAAAACAACATTCTGGCACCCAGCTTCCATATACCTGATCCCGAACCGGTTGCCATCATGCTGCGCGAGCATGACGATATTCTTGCCCAGACGGCGAATATCGAATCCCTGTTTGCGGGCGAGGAACCGCTACAAGCCTGGGAGGTATCGCCTTTCCTGGCGATTCTGTCCGGCGTACTGGCCAAACATGAACACCGCGAAGAGCAGAACCTGTTCCCGCAATGGGACATCGCCTTGCGCATGGCGGCACCGGAAGACAGACAGGCGCTGCTGACGCGCGTACAGCAAAGCTTGTCAAACATGCAGCAATAACCGGCATCCGGGCGTGGAGTTTGTGCAAAAATTTCCCGGCTGCCCCGCCTCGTACTTGCGTCTCAGGTTGAATGAAATAACGATACCAACTTAAAGCCATCATGGCCTTGACATAACCACAATATGGCGTATGTTTACTTAACTACAGCACAACATATTGTGTTGTCGTCGTTTTTATAAATACCGTATGCGGCGTATTGTGCAACCGGCTATGCAAAGGAGAAATCATGGCAAGCCATGCAGCAGAACATCCGGGCAGTGTGCTCGTTTCCTTACCTTCCGCAGTCATCAAGCGCGATGGCGCCCGCGCAGCCTTCGATGCCGGCAAGATTCGTTCCGCCATTCAGCGCGCCGGCCAGGCCAGCGGCGAATTCGACGCCAGCGAAGCAGGGCTGCTTACCGCCCAGGTGGTCAAGGTGCTGATCCACAAATTCCATGGTGACCCACCGGCCATCGAAAGCGTCCAGGACGTGGTGGAACAGGTGCTGATTTCCGCCAACCATCTCAACACCGCGCGCGCCTACATCGTCTACCGCGAGCAGCACAAGAAACTGCGCCAGGACCGCACCACCCTGGTGGATGTGGCGACTTCCGTCAACGAATACCTGGAGCAGCAGGACTGGCGCGTGAATGCCAACGCCAACCAGGGCTATAGCCTGGGCGGGCTGATTCTCAACGTGTCCGGCAAAGTGGTGGCCAATTACTGGCTGAGCCACGTTTACCCGCCGGAGGTGGGGCAGGCGCACCGCGATGGCGACATTCATGTGCATGACCTGGACATGCTGGCCGGCTACTGTGCCGGCTGGTCGCTGCGCACCCTGCTCAACGAGGGCCTCAACGGCGTGCCCGGCAAGGTGGAGGCGGGGCCGCCCAAGCATATGTCGAGCGCGGTGGGGCAGATCGTCAACTTTCTTGGCACCCTGCAAAACGAATGGGCCGGTGCCCAGGCATTCAGTTCCTTCGACACCTACATGGCGCCGTTTATCCGCAACGACAATCTGCCCTATGACGAGGTCAAGCAGTGCATCCAGGAGCTGATTTACAACCTCAACGTGCCGTCGCGCTGGGGCACGCAGACGCCGTTCACCAACCTCACCTTCGACTGGACCTGCCCGGACGACCTCAAGGAGCAGGTGCCCGTTATCGGCGGGCGCGAGATGCCTTTTACCTACGGCGATCTCCAGTCCGAGATGGACATGATCAACCGCGCCTACATTGAGGTAATGACCACCGGCGACGCCAAGGGACGGGTGTTCACTTTTCCCATTCCCACCTACAACATCACGCCCGAGTTTCCGTGGGACAGCGAGAATGCCGGGCTGCTGTTCGAGATGACGGCGAAATACGGCCTGCCGTATTTCCAGAACTTCATCAATTCAGAGCTCAAACCGAACATGGTGCGCTCCATGTGCTGCCGTCTGCAGCTCGACCTGCGCGAGCTGCTCAAGCGCGGCAACGGCCTGTTTGGCAGCGCCGAGCAGACCGGTTCGATAGGCGTGGTCACCATCAATTGCGCCCGCCTGGGTTATCTCCATAAAGGCGACGAAGCGGCCCTGCATGCCCGTCTCGACGAGCTGCTGGAAATCGGCAAGAACAGCCTGGAAATCAAGCGCAAGGTGATCCAGCGCCACATGGACGCGGGCCTGTTCCCCTATACCAAACGCTACCTGGGCACGCTGCGCAATCATTTCTCCACCCTCGGCGTGAATGGCATCAACGAGATGATCCGCAATTTCAGCGACGGCGCCGACGACATCACCACAGACTGGGGATACCAGTTCGCACTGCGCCTGCTCGATCACGTGCGCGCCCGGATGCTGAGCTTCCAGGACGAAACCGGGCACATGTACAACCTGGAAGCGACGCCGGCGGAAGGCACCACCTATCGCTTCGCCAAGGAGGACCGCAAGCGCTTCCCGGGCATCCTCCAGGCGGGGACGAAGGACATGCCTTATTACACCAATTCCTCGCAACTGCCGGTGGGGTTTACCGACGACCCGTTCGAGGCGCTGGAACGGCAGGAGGCATTGCAGAAGAAATACACCGGCGGCACTGTGCTGCATCTGTACATGACGGAACGCCTGTCCAGCGCCCAGGCCTGCAAGACCCTGGTAAAACGTGCGCTGGAGCGCTTCGGACTGCCCTACATCACGGTGACGCCGACTTTCTCGATTTGCCCGAAGCACGGTTATCTGGAAGGCGAATACAAGTTCTGCCCGAAATGCGATCAGGAAAAGATCGCGGAAAAACAGCGCTGCATGGCAGCGTGATTGCAAACACCCAAACCAGAAAAGGAGCGCATCATGACCGATCTATCCAGTCAGTCCAAACTGAACGCCGACATCTTTGTTTTGCAGGATGAGGAACGCCAGCCCTGCGAAGTATGGACGCGGGTGATGGGATACCACCGCCCGGTGGCGTCCTTCAATATCGGCAAGAAGGGCGAGCACCACGAGCGCAAATTTTTCCAGGAGCGCTGCGCCCAACTCGAGCGCTAACCGCCATGCTGCGTATTGGCGGTCTTACGCCTTATTCCGCCACCGATTATCCGGGCTGTTTTTCGGCGGTGGTGTTCTGCCAGGGCTGCCCATGGCACTGCCACTATTGTCACAATCCGCATCTGCTGGCGGCGGGCGCACCCCCTGCCATGGCGTGGGACGAGGTGGTGGATTTTCTCGGGCGGCGACGCGGTCTGCTGGATGCGGTCGTGTTCAGCGGCGGTGAGCCGACGCTGCAGGACGGGCTGGCCGAAGCGGCGCGAGCGGTGAAGGCGCTGGGGTTCAAGGTGGGTTTGCATACGGCCGGCATGTACCCGGAACGGCTGCGCGAACTGCTCCCATTGTTCAATTGGGTGGGCATGGATATCAAGGCGCCGTTTGCCGATTATGAGCAGATCACCGGTGTAGCTGGCAGTGGTGCGAAAGCCAGGAATAGTGCGCGCTGGATTCTGGATAGCGGCGTCGATTACGAGTTTCGCACCACGGTGCATTCAGCGTTGCTGAGCCGGGAAGCGCTGGCCGCCTTGGGCCGTGAACTGGCCGCAATGGGCGCGCAGCATTACGTACTGCAGGAATTCAGGCAACAGGGATGTGCCGAGCCCTTGCCCCCGACCGCTCCAGCCTACCTGCGCTGCGGCACGGTGGAACGCATGAGCCAGCAATTCCGGCAATTTTCCGTGCGCAAGGCTTAACCGGTGTTGCTTCGGTTTGCGTACTGTTGCCATGTGTTGCCCACCTTCACCAGTGTGAATGAATTGTGAACAGCAACAAGAAAGGGAGTAGAGGTTGGGGTGGATGATGGGGCTCGAACCCACGACAACCGGAATAATAATTCTTATTCTAGAATAATATGTTATTGATAACTAATGATATTTAAGTGAATTTAAGCAGGGGTGAATATATAATAATCAATATGTTATCGTAATGTAGCGAACCTTTCCTAAGCTGGTCGGAGTACTGATGCCGTACCGAAATTGCGGAACGAATTATTGTGCATGAAAATTTATATCCACTGACCCAAGAAGGTCCGCTAGTCGGCCTTATGTGAAGCTTTTACCCCGGAATTCTGGTAAATTTTGCACGTTGTTTTACAGCATGTCGGAAAGGGAATCAATTATGCGTGCGCGTTTCTGTTCCGAGCTTGATGCACGGCAAGCGGGTATGTGCTTGCCCTGATACCCGCACCTGAGCTTTGGATAGCCCCGCGCTGATGGCAGCAGCTGGCCGGATACCGGCCGGAATGATTCAAGCTTGGGTCGGGACCGGAAATTCTGCACAATAGCTTCTTTATCGATTTACCAGCACTTAACAGGGACCATGCGCGCGTTAGCGGCGTGGGGAGTACATGATTGTTCCAAATATTGTGCCGACGCAGGATCCTGTGCTGTCGGTGGCCCTCGATGCGGCCATTAATAACAAAACCAAACCGCCTGGCAGCCTGGGTATTCTGGAAGCTATCGCCAGACAGATAGGGCTGATCCAGAAAACCACGCAACCACACCTGATCCAGCCTTCGATCCTGGTATTCGCAGGGGATCATGGTATCGTCGCAGAAAATATTTCCGCTTATCCGCAGAGCGTTACCTGGCAGATGGTAGAAAACTTTCTGGCGCAAGGCGCGGCGATCAATGTGTTCGCGCGCCAGCAGCAATGCGCATTGCATGTCATTGATGCCGGTGTGAATCATGATTTCGGAACGCGTCCGGGTTTGATTGACAGGAAAATTGGCCCCGGCACGCGCAATTTTGCCCAGGCGCCGGCAATGACAGCCGAAGAATGTGCCGCAGCCATGCGGCACGGCATGGCGCTGGTGGCCGCGCTCGATGGCAATGTGATCGGTTTCGGTGAAATGGGCATTGGCAACACGACTGCTGCTGCGGCGATCATGCATAAGGCGACAGGGATACCCGTCGCTGATTGTGTCGGTGCCGGAACAGGGCTGTCTGTCGACGGTGTAAGACACAAGCAACGCGTGATCGAACGGGCTGTCGCGCATCACCTTGCGGTGATTGCGCCGCTGGATATTCTGTCCACGTTCGGTGGATTCGAAATTGCCATGATGGTCGGCGCAATGCTGAAAGCGGCCGAGCGGCGCATGGTGCTGTTAATCGATGGTTTTATCGTGACCAGTGCGCTATTGCTGGCGTCGCGACTGCAACCCGCCATTCTCGATTACTGTATTTTTTCCCATTGCTCGGATGAAAACGGGCATAGGCAAATGCTGCGCTTTCTAGACGCGCGCCCCTTGCTGCAGCTCGGCTTGCGGTTGGGGGAGGGCACCGGCTGCGCGTTGGCGCTGCCGCTGGTGCAGGCTGCCGTGAATTTTCTGTGCGAGATGGCGACATTCGAGTCCGCCCAGGTCAGTGAGAAGGTCGAATAGACCTGCCTTCGATATGTCGTTAGCCGCTCATTTGTCTTCCCGCCTGATCAACCGCTGCATCTATCAGCTACGTCTATTTTTCATTGCGCTGCAATTCTTTACGCGCGTGCCGGCTCCGCGCTGGGTCGGGTTCGAACCGGACTGGCTGCGTCACGCGGCACGTTATTTTCCGGCGGTCGGGATGGTCGTTGGCGTGGTTACGGCAGGTGTCTATGTGCTGTCGGTGCGGATCTGGCCACAGCCGGTTGCGGTGCTGCTCTCGATGATTGCCGGGATTTACCTGACCGGCGCCTTCCATGAGGACGGGCTCGCGGATACCTGCGATGGATTGGGCGGGGGCAACACGCCGCAGCGGGTATTGGAAATCATGCACGATTCGCGCTTGGGTGCCTATGGCGCCATCGGCATCAGCCTGATGCTGGTGTTGAAATTCGTCGTGCTCTCCAGCCTGCCGAGCTACGCGGTAGCCATGGCGTTGCTGGCGGCGCATCCGCTGTCGCGCCTGGCTTCGACCGCACTGATCTGGCGTCTGCTTTACGCCAAGGCGGACGGCAAAGCCAAGCCGCTTGCGCAGGCCATGTCGACGCTGGAATTCTGCATAGCTACGTTCACGGCGATATTGCCTGTAGCGGTAATGTACGCCGTCGGCTGGCTCTCCTGGCAAGCCATCGTCGCCGGCAGCATCGCGATGGTGGTGGGCACGCTGTGGCTGGCCGGTATTTTTTTGCGGCGCATCGGCGGCTACACCGGCGATTGCCTGGGTGCGCTGCAGCAGGTCGCGGAAGTGGTGTTCTACCTGGGTCTGCTGGCGGTTATCACGCACTGAGTACAACATCATGCGTCTTTATCTTGTCCGCCATCCGAAGCCGCTGGTTGCGGCCGATACTTGTTATGGCGGCACCGATCTGGCGGTGCCGGCGGAAGAGCAGGCGCGCGTGCTGTCCGCGCTATGCGCCGCTTTGCCCGAACGCGAGCCTCTATTTTGCAGTCCGTTGCAGCGCTGTGCCGTGCTGGCGGATAGTCTGGCCGATGCGCTCCATGCCGGGCCGGCAATCCATGATGCACGTCTCGCGGAAATGAGCTTCGGCAGTTGGGAAATGCGCGCGTGGGAGCAGATTCCTCGCGCTGAAATCGATGCCTGGGCCGATGACCTGGTGCACTACCGGCCCGGCGGCGGCGAGAATGTCCTGCAGGCGGCGCAGCGGGTACGCGCATTTCATGACGACTTGAAGCAGTCGCGGCGGGAATGCGCCATCGTGATTTGCCATGCAGGGACGATGCGCCTGATGATGGCTTGTCAACACGGTTTGCCACCTGCTGAAATGGCGCTGCGTGCCGCCCGCCTGCCGCATACCATCGCCTATGGCGAATTGATTGTTCTGGATTGTTGATCGGGAGAGCGGACTGCTGCGGCGTTTGTTTGCCCGGCTTGCAAGTTTTTTGGCCGGCGCATATAGTGCCCGGGTAGCATTGTTTCAGGTATTCCCCAAACAGTCGTTTGTGGAATGAAATGGGAAGTCGGTGAGTTTTCCGAATGGGCGAACAAACCCGACGCTGCCCCCGCAACGGTAATCGAGTAAAAGGCTGGCAATATGCCACTGTGCAATGCACGGGAAGGCGCTGACCCAGGGAAATCCGCAAGGGATTCCCGACTCGTGAGCCCGGAGACCAGCCTGGAGCTATTTAGAGTTTGTATCGCGGAGGGCGATTCAGATGGATTGCTCTGCTGCGCACCCGTCTCTCACTTCTTTCTTCACGTACAGGCTTGTTCACGCGTTTTGCGCGATGATCGGCAATGGGGAGCCCTCGTTCCTGTGTGTCATCGTGCCTTGAGTGCTCGCTAAGGAGGAATATCATATGTCGTCACTACCCGGTTTATTCGATAACGTCGATTCGCAGCCCCGTTCGGCTACCTGGAAAAACAAAATACTGCCGGCAATGTTCGCAGCGGGCCTCGGACTGGCGCTGCTTTATGGCGCAGCTTTCGCCGAGACGGCGGCGTTGCATAATGCTGCGCACGATGGTCGTCATTCCGCCGGTTTCCCGTGCCACTGAACCGCATGGCAGGAATGTCTGACCTGGCGGCGTTCAAACGCATTGTTTCCGCAGCGGTATTGGCGGGTATGCTGGCGGGTTTGTTATTGACCGCCATCCAGCAAATCCAGGTGAGCCGGATCATACTCAGGGCCGAAGTGTATGAGGACGCTGCGGCTGCATCGCAACCCGCCCATGCACATGCTTCCGCCGGGCATGAAGCCTGGCAACCGGCGAATGGTGTAGAGCGGACTTTGTTCACCGCCCTGGCGAATATCAGTCTGGCCGTTGGCTTCGGGTTGTTGCTGGGCGCCGCCATCTGTCTGCGCGGTAAAGCAAGCGGCTGGCGTAGCGGGCTGTTGTGGGGCCTGGCAGGGTATGGGATTTTTTTTGTGGCGCCTTCGCTGGGACTGCCCCCGGAAGTGCCCGGCGCCGCCGCAGCGCCGCTGGCTGATCGGCAGCTATGGTGGCTCATCACGGTGGCACTGACGGCGAGTGGGTTGTTGCTGCTGATTTTTGCGCGGACCTGGCAACTCAAAATACTGGGTGCAGTCATGCTGGGCATGCCGCATCTGATTGGTGCGCCGCAGCCACCAGTCCATGCCGGTACGGCACCAGCCGAACTGGCGCAGGCTTTCGTCTATGCCACGGCTGTTGCAAATGCCGTGTTCTGGCTGGCACTTGGTGGATTGACCGGATTGTTTTACAGAAAATTCGCTGACCATACTGCCTGACATGGGCAGCATGGCTCGCTTGATTTGATCGCTCCGGTTGTGGAATTGCCCGCACGCTTTTGAAGAAAATATGATGAGAACCCACACCAGACACGTACTCATGTGCGTTGGCCCGCGCTGTACCGAAGATGGCATACGGGCGCAGGCCATGTTCGAATTGATGGGGGAAAAGATCGATGCGCGTCCGGAACTGCGCGTCAAGCGCAGCAGAACCCACTGCATGGTCGCGTGCCGCAATCAGGGGCCGATCCTGGTGGTGTATCCGGAAGGCGTATGGTATCGCTGCGTCGACGAGAAGGCATTGGAACGGATCGTCGTCGAACATCTGGCCGGCGGGCGTGAAGTGGGCGAATTGATTTTCCATCGTCTGGGTGAAGGCGACACCTGCCCATCGGAAAACGAAGATGCGTGAAACGAATGCGGCGGGCGCGCCTATCGCGCTGTTGACGCACGCGCCGAACGACCTGACGGTGCTGCATAGCGCGCTGGCCCAGATGCCGCAGGAATTCCCGCCGGTGAGCGGTGTCAACCTGCAGGCACTCGAAAGTGAAGCGCAGATGACGGCGCTGCTGGCGCACGAACTCGCTGCGGCACGGATCATTATCTTGCGCGTGCTGGGACGCATTGGCAGCGTGCCCGGGTTTGCCGAACTGGTGAGCCAGGCCCGGCGGCAGGGACGGCATCTGATCGCAATCAGCGGCACCGGCGAACCCGACCCGGAACTGGCCGCGGTCTCCACCGTTTCACCCGCCGTATTGCAACAGACGCTGGCGTATTTTCAGGCGGGTGGCAGCGTGAATCTGGCGCAACTGCTGCGCTATCTGTCTGATCATTTGTTGCTGACCGGTTTCGGTTTCGAGCCGGCGCTGGCATTGCCCGAGCATGGGCTGTATCACCCCGGCCTGCCCGAAGGCGCGGGCATCGATGACTGGCTGGCGCAGCGGATGCCGCAGCGGCCGAGTGCCGGTATCGTTTTCTATCGCGCCCACTGGATGAGCGGCAACACGCGCTTCGTCGATGCACTGGTCGACGCGCTGGAAAAGTGCGGTATGAACGCGCTGCCGGTATTCACGTCTTCGCTGCGGGCTGGCGGGGAGGGGGCGGACGGCGGCATGCAACTGCCGACCGCGCTGCGCTATTTCAGCGCGGAGCAGGGCGCGCACATCGACGTGCTGATCAATACCACGTCGTTCGCGATGGGCGAAATCACGCCGGGCGGATCCACCCCGGCCGGCTGGTCGGTGAGCGCGCTGGAGCATCTCAATGTGCCGGTATTGCAAGCCATGACCAGCGGCATGATGCTGGAGCCGTGGCGGCAATCGGCGCGCGGCATGAATCCGCTCGATGCGGCGATGAACGTGGTGCTGCCGGAGTTCGACGGCCGCATCATCACGGTGCCGGTGTCGTTCAAGACGCGCGCCGCCGGCCTGTCCGGCGAGACGGTCGAATACGAACCGCTGCCCGATCGCGTGGCGCGCGTGGCCGCACTGGCGGCGCGCTTCGCGCGGCTGAAACGGCTGCGCAATGCGGACAAGCGCGTGGCCTTCATCTTCACCAATTCCAATAGCAAGGCAGCGCAGATCGGCAATGCGGTCGGCCTCGACGCGCCGGCATCGCTGATGCACATCCTGCGCGCGATGCGCGACGCCGGATATGACATCGGCCCACTGCCCGGGGATGGCACCGCGCTGATTCACGACTTGATCGATCGCTGTTCCTATGACCAGACCTATCTCACTGCCGAGCAGCTGACGCACGCGGTCGGCCGCATTTCCTCAGCAAAATACGCGACATGGTTTGCCGATTTGCCGCTCGAGTTGCAGGAAAAAATGACGACGCAATGGGGTGCCGCGCCGGGTGTCGCCTATGTGCATGACGATCATCTGGCGCTGGCGGGCATCGAACTGGGCAATGCTTTCGTGGCGCTGCAACCGCCACGCGGCTATGGCATGGACCCGGATGCGATCTATCACCAGCCGGATTTGCCGCCGACCCATCATTACTATGCGCTGTATCGCTGGCTGCGCGACGAGTGGCGCGCCGACGCCATCGTCCATGTCGGTAAACACGGCACGCTCGAATGGCTGCCGGGCAAGGGCGTGGGCCTGTCGGAAAACTGTTTTCCGGATGCGCTGCTGGCCGATATGCCCTTGTTTTATCCGTTCATCATCAACGATCCCGGCGAGGGTGCGCAGGCCAAGCGCCGCGCCCATGCGGTCGTGGTCGATCATCTTACGCCGCCGATGACCACTGCCGACTCCTATGGCGCGCTGGCCCAGCTGACGCAACTGGTGGACGAGTACTATCAGGTGGAGATTCTCGATCCAGCCAAGCTGCCGCTGTTGCAGCAACAGATCTGGGAGCTGGTGAAGGCAACCAATCTGGATGCGGATCTGCAGGCCAGGCTGCTGCATCACGACCATGATCACGGCGAACACAATCATGATCATTCGCATGGTCACGGCGATGGACACGATCACGACGCAGCGCTTCCCGCCGCATTGGCCAATATGGATGGCGCCGATGTCGCTCATCTGATCGAGGACCTCGACGGCTATTTGTGCGAGCTGGGGGCGGCGCAAATTCGCGACGGCTTGCACATACTCGGGCAGGCGCCGCAAAACGAACAACTGGTGGATATGCTGGTGTCCCTGACGCGGCTGCCGAATCAGGATATCCCCGGCCTGCAGGCGGAAGTGGCGCGGCTGTTCGGCCTGCAGATCGGGATGCTGCTGGAGTCCAAGGGGCGGCGTTTGAATGTGACCAGCGCACTGGGGCGCCTGGCCGAGCGGCCGGTCGTGACCCGCGCCGATGCGCTGGAAGCGATCGATGTGCTGTGCCGCAAGCTGTTCGTCGAACTGCATGCGCGCGGCCATCTTGCAGCGTGTATAGACGAAGTGCTGGACCTGACTTTTAGCGGATTCGACGCCGCTGGCAGCGCAGCAAACCAGACGCTGTTGCAACCTGCGCTGCGCGCGCACGGCAGCGTGTTGTCGCAACTGAAAAAGCCGCGTGCAAACGCGGGCATGGTGCGCGCTGTCCCGGTCGGCATCGACTGTAAAGAACCGGCGTCAGATACCGGAATTCGTTATGACGGCTTGCGCCGGGTACTCGGTTTCGCCTGCCGCGAACTGGTGCCGAACCTGGCGCGTGCGACGGACGAAATCGACAACCTGCTGAGCGGTCTGGCCGGCGGCTACGTGCCGGCGGGTCCGAGCGGTTCACCGACCCGCGGCATGGCGCATATCCTGCCGACCGGGCGCAATTTCTACTCGGTCGATCCGCGCAGCGTGCCGTCGCAGTCGGCCTGGCGCGTCGGCCTGCAGCTCGCACATGAAGTGCTGGCACGCCATCAGCGCGAAACCGGCGGCTACCCGGAAAGCGTCGCCATCAGCATCTGGGGCACCAGCGCGATGCGCACCCATGGCGACGACGTGGCGCAGATTCTGGCGCTGCTCGGCGTGCGTCCGCTGTGGCGGCCGGAGAACCGCCAGTTGACCGGGGTCGAAGTGATTCCGCTGGCGGAACTGAAACGCCCGCGCATCGATGTGACGACGCGTATCAGCGGCTTTTTCCGCGACGCCTTCCCGCAATTGATCGACCTGATCGACGACGCGGTCAATACCGTGATCAAGCTCGACGAACCGTTGACGCAGAACTTTGTGCGCAAGCATTACCTCGCCGAACTGGGCGACTGGATCGGCCAGGGCTTGCCGCAGGACGAGGCGGAACGCCGTGCCGCCTATCGCATCTTCGGTGCCAAGCCGGGCAGCTACGGTGCCGGTATTCTGCCGCTGATCCAGGAAAAAAACTGGCAAGCCGACGCCGACTTCGCCGAGGCTTATGTCAACTGGGGCGGCTATGCGTATGCGCGCAACACGCCAGGCGCGGACCAGCGCGATGCGTTCCGGGTGCGCCTGTCGGGCGTGCAGGTGGCACTGCACAACCAGGACAATCGCGAGCACGACATTTTCGACAGCGACGATTACCTGCAGTTTCACGGCGGCATGATCGCCACCATCCGTGCCCTGACCGGGCAGCAGCCGCGCCATTATTTCGGCGACAGCCACGATCCGGCGCGGGCCCAGGTGCGCGATCTGAAGGAGGAAACCTTGCGCGTGTTCCGCTCGCGCGTGGTCAACCCGAAGTGGCTGGCAAGCATCCAGCGCCATGGCTACAAGGGTGGGCTGGAACTGACCGCGACGGTCGATTACCTGTTCGGTTACGATGCCACCGCACAGGTCATGGACGACTGGATGTACGAGCAGGTGGCAAGCGCCTACGCGTTCGATCCCGTGATGCAGCATTTCCTGCAGGAAGCCAATCCGTGGGCGCAGAACGCGATTGCCGAGCGCTTGCTGGAAGCCGCCAGCCGCGGCATGTGGGCCGAGCCGAAAGCGCAGACGCTGGCAGCGCTGCATGAATTGTACCTGCACAGTGAAACCTTGCTGGAGGCGCGCGGCGAGACGTCGCGCGGCATATAAAGTGACAAGCATGCATTTTCCATTTTCCGCCATCGTCGGACAGCCGCAGTTGAAGACCGCGCTGCTGCTGTGCGCGGTCGATCCGAGCCTGGGCGGCGTGCTGATCCGGGGCGACAAGGGTACGGCCAAAAGTACCGCGGCGCGGGCGTTGACCGATATCCTGCCGCCGATCGAACGCATTGCCGGTTGTGCGTTCAATTGCCTGCCCGGCATACCCTGCGGGCACTGCGAGATTTGCAGTGATACGAGTGCAGCGGTGCAGCCTGCGGCGGTGCCTTTCATTACGCTGCCGCTCGGTGCGACTGAAGACCGCGTACTCGGCACGCTCGATCTGGAACGCGTGCTGCAGGGCGCCAAACGGGCCTTTCAGCCTGGCCTGCTGGCGGCCGCGCACCGCGGTATTTTGTATATCGATGAAGTCAACCTGCTGGCAGATCACCTGGTCGACGTGTTGCTGGACGTGGCGGCGATGGGCGTCAATTCGGTGCAGCGCGAAGGTCTGTCGGTCACGCACCCGGCGCGTTTCACCTTGATCGGCACGATGAACCTGGAAGAGGGCGACCTGCGCCCGCAATTGCTGGACCGTTTTGGCTTGATGGTTGAAGTGACGGCGCCGCGCGAGAAAACAGTGCGCGCCGAGGTGGTGCGCCGGCGTATCGCGTTTGAAGCCGGTCCGGCCGATTACGTTAGCGCCTGGGCCCGGCAGCAGGACGCATTGCGTGTGCAACTCGCCGCTGCACAGCAGTTGCTGCCGAACGTGGGTCTGGACGACGCGTTGCTCGACCTGATCAGCCATCTGTGCTGCGAATTCGACGTCGCCAGCCTGCGTGCCGACATCGTGATGCACAAGGCATCGCGGGCGCTGGCGGCACTCGACGGGCGCCTGCAGGTAACGCCCGACGACGTGCGCAGCGCGGCGCAACTGGCACTGCCGCACCGGCGCCGGCGCAAGCCTTTCGAGCAACCAGGCCTGGATCAGGACCGGCTTGACGAATTGATGCAGCAAGCCAGCCCGCCGCCAGAAGCAGAACGTGAATCCGATACATCATCAGAGGATGACGGGCCGCAGCAACAGCGCGAACAAGAAGCCGGACAGCAGGTTTTCGCAGCCGCGGCCAGCGGCACAGCGAGACAGATTGCCGTCGATACAGTCTCCGCGCATCCCATTGCCGGCCGGCGCAGCGAGGCACCGGATGCGCCGCGCGGACGCGTGGTGCGCGCGGTGCCGCATGACCATCCGAGCAGCCTTGCGGTCGGCGCGACGCTGCGCAGTGCTGCATTGCGCAATCCAGTGGAATTCCAGGTAAACAAAAGCGATCTGCACCAGCAGATTCGCGTGAGTAAAAGTGCCAACCTGATTCTGTTCGTGGTGGATGCCTCCGGCTCGATGGCAGCGCAGCGCCGCATGGAGGCGGTCAAGGGCGCGGTACTGGCGCTGCTGACCGATGCCTACCAGCGGCGCGACGAAGTGGCAGTCATCGCCTTTCGCGGCGATGCGGCAGCGCTGTTGCTGGCGCCTACCCGCAGCGTCGATCGCGCCGAGCAGGGCTTGCGTGAGCTGCCCACCGGTGGCCGTACGCCATTGCCGCACGCGCTGCAACTGGCGCTGCAAACCCTGCAGCAGGCGGATGCAAACGGCGCGCCGCCACTGCTGGTGCTGTTGACCGACGGCAAGGCAAACGTTGCACTGAGCGACGGCGGCGACCCATGGCGCGAGACGCTGGCGCTGGCAGAGCTGCTGGCCGTGCGTAGCGTACCGGCACTGGTGCTCGATACCGAAACCGGTTACCTGCGTCTGGGCCGGGCCGCACAACTGGCGCAGGCGCTGGGCGCCGAATGCCTGACGCTGGAGCAGTTATCGGCAGAGAATCTGGCGCTCACGATTCGTGCGCGCCTCAAAACAGCATGAACATCCAATGAAACCCGGAAAAGTTTATCTGATTGGTGCCGGCCCCGGCGATGTCGAGCTGATGACACTCAAGGCGGTGCGTTTGCTGGGCGAGGCGGACGTGGTGCTGCTGGACGATCTGGTCAACCGCGAGGTGCTGCGTTTCGTCGCGCCGGATGCGCAGATCATCGAGGTAGGCAAGCGCGGCGGTTGCAAATCGACGGCGCAGCTATCCATTCACGCGTTAATGCTTGAGCATGCGCAGGCCGGCAGCATTGTGGCGCGGCTCAAGGGCGGCGATCCCTTCGTCTTTGGTCGCGGCAGTGAAGAAATGCAATGCCTCGTTGCAGCCGGGGTGGCTGTCGAGGTGGTGAGCGGGGTGACTGCCGGCGTGGCCGTTCCGGCGGCGCTGGGCATTCCGTTATCGCATCGCGATTGTGCGCGCAGCATTACCTTTGTCACCGGTCATGCCTGCAACGATGGTACGGTGAACTGGCGAGGGTTGGCGGGGACCGGCGGCACGCTGGTGATTTACATGGGCATTGCCAATCTGGCGCAGATCGTCGCGCAACTGCTGGCCGCGGATTTGCCGCCAGCGCTGCCGGCTGCGGCGATTCAGCACGGCACTTTGCCGCAGCAGCGCAGCGTGGTGACTACGCTGGCGGAACTGCCGGCGGCAGTGCAGGCGCACGGCATAGGCAGCCCGGCTATCGTGATAGTCGGCGAGGTAGTCGGCATGGCGATAACCCAGTCGATAAAGCATGAAATTTTCGAGGCACAGTCATGATTATTTGTATCGGCGCAGGGCCGGGCGATATCGGTTACCTGACGCAACGCGGCGCGGAGCTGATCCGCGATGCCGAGGTGGTGGCCGGATTCGACACGGTGGTCAATGTGGTGAAAAGCATCATTCCCGCCAGCGCGGAAGTGGTGCTGATGAACTATCGCGACCAGGTCGCCCAGCTGGAACGGGTGGCCGCCGCGCACCATGCCGGCCGGCGCTGCGTGGTGGTGTTCATGGGCGATATCCACTTCAGCGGCTTCCAGTACCTGGAGCGAGTCGAGCGTGCCTGCGGCCATCCGGTCGACACGCTGCCCGGCATTTCATCGGCGCAGATCCTGGCTTCGCGCGCCAGGGTCTGCTTCGATGAAACCACGTTCATCACCTTCCATCGCCGCGGCGACCTCATGCCCTTCAAGCGACATCTGGTACATGTCCTGAACGACGAGCGCAACGCCATCGTGATTCCCTGTCCGTGGGATGCGGCGCGCTCGTTCATGCCGCGCCACATTGCCGCCTATTTGCTGGAAAACGGCGTATCGCCCGCTCACCCGACCGAAGTGTGGGAAAACCTGACCCGGGCCGAAGCCGAGTGGCACGGCACGCTGGCCGACTGCGTGGTGCGCGACTTCACCGACATGAGCATCATGTTGATCCGCACGCACAAGCCGATGGCCAGCCAGATCGAGCCGGCAGCGCGGCAATGAATCCCGCCGCGCCTTCATTCGGGATCGTGATCGCCGGTCACGGCAGCCGCGACCCCGACGCCGTGCGCGAATTCGAAGCGCTGGTCGAACTGGTGCGCGCGCGGACGCCGCAGCAGGTGGTCACGCATGGCTACCTGGAGTTTTCACGCCCCACCATCAGCGAAGCGGTGGCCGCCAATCTGGCGTGCGGCAGCCGTGCGGTGGCGGTGGTGCCGGGCGTGCTGCTGGCTGCGCGCCATGCGAAGAACGATATGCCGGCCGAACTGCTGGTGCTGGCGCGCGACTATCCGGCCATCGACTTTCATTTCGGCGCACCGCTCAATCTGCATCCGCAGCTGTTGCAACTGGCACAGGAACGCATCATTGCGGCCGAGTCCGCATCGAACCGGACGGTGCGCCGCGACGACACCTGCCTGGTGCTGGTCGGCCGCGGCACCACCGATCCGGATGCCAACGGCGAAGTCGCCAAGCTGGCGCGTATGCTGGAAGAGGGGATGGGTTTCGGCGGCGTTTATGTGTGCTATTCCGGTACCGCCAAACCGCTCGTGGCCGATGGTCTGCGGGCTGCGGCAAAGCTGGGTTTCAGCCGTCTGATGGTGTTGCCGTTTTTCCTGTTCGATGGCGTGCTGGTCAAGCGCATCCATGCTGCAGCCGACGCTCTGCAGCAGCGTGAACCTGGCCTCGAAGTATTGAAAGCGGCCTACCTTGGCGTACACAGTCATGTCGCAGATGTGATGCTGGAACGCGCGCGCGAAGCGGTCGAAGGCCGCGCTGCGATGAACTGCACCTTATGCAAGTACCGCGTGCAGATCGTCGGTTTCGAAGAACAGCTCGGCGAGCCGCAACGCGCGCACCATTTGCAGGTACGAGGTGTACTGGGCAAGGAAAGCCTGACGCAGAGCGTGCCCACTTTCGCCGCCTACGAACCGCATCCGATCGAGGCGGAAAGTTTCGACATCATCGCCGCCGGACGCGACTGGTCCGACTTTGCGCCGGCGCATCTGACGGTGCTGCAGCGGCTGGTGCATACTAGCGGCGATTTCGCTGCACCCGACGACATGTATTTCTCAGCCGGCGCGGTCGAGACCGGCATCCGCGCGATTTTGCGCTGCAAGCGCGTGGTTACCGACGTGACGATGGTGCAGACCGGACTGAAACGTGCGCTGGTCGAACAGCTCGGCGTGGAAACCTGGTGCGGGGTGCACGATCGCGAAACGCACCTGATGGCGGCGGCACAAGGCATTACGCGCTCAGCCGCCGGTATCCGCCGCGCGTTTGAAAAATTCGGCAACGACGTCGTGCTGGCAATCGGGGATGCGCCGACCGCGATTGTCGAGGCGGTGCGCCTGATCCGCGAACACGGCTGGCGGCCGCAACTGGTGATCGGCTTGCCGGTCGGCTTCGTCGGCACCCGTGAAAGCAAGGACGCGTTACGGCGCTGCCTGCAGGTGCCGCGCATTACCAATAGCGGCACACGCGGCGGCTCGCCGTGGGCAGCGAGCGTGGTCAATGCGCTGATGATTGACGCAGTGAATCAGCTTGCAGGGTATGAGCGAGCTTGAACGCACAGAATTCGATTTGCTCGTGCTGGCGCCGAACGGCCTGCGGCGCGGACGTACCACGGGTAGCTGCGCCACCGCGGCGGTCCAGGCCGCGCTTTATTTGCTATTGCGCGGGGTGCGGCAGGAACGTGCAGAGGTGACGCTGCCGGACGGCGCGCACTATCTGCTGGTGCCGATTCAGGATTTGCGTTGGCTCGATCAGCAGACCGTGCGTGCAGAGGTGCTCAAGGACGGCGGCGACGACCCGGACAACACTCACGGTGCGACCATCTTCGCCGAGGTGCGGCGCAACGCCACGGGACAGATTCGTTTCTTCGCCGGCAGCGGCGTCGGCACCGCGACCCAGCCGGGTTTGCGGGTGGCGGTGGGAGAGCCGGCGATTAACCCGGTGCCGCGCCAGATGATGCGCCAGGCGGTCGCCGAAGTGCTGGCGGAAGGATTGCCGGAAGAGCGGCAAGCAGGCTTCGATCTGACCATCGGCTGCGAAAACGGTGCGGCGATTGCGAGGAAAACCTTCAACCCGCGGCTCGGCATTCTCGGCGGTATATCCATCCTCGGCACTTCGGGCATCGTCGAACCGATGTCGATGGCGTCGTGGATCGCCTCGATCGAAGTGTACGTGCGCGTCGCGCTCGGCGGCGGCGCGCAGAGCGTGGCTTACCTGCCGGGCAAGATAGGCCGCACTTATGCCCGGGAGGTGTTGGGATTGCCTGAAAAGCGTACGGTGCAGATCGCCAATTTTCTGGGCGATGCGCTCGACTTCACGCAGAAGGCGCTGGACGAAGAGCAGCGCCGCCTCGATGTGCTGTGGCTGGCCGGGCACCCGGGCAAGCTGGCCAAGGTACTCGACGGCGTGTGGGACACGCATTCGAGCAAGAGCAGCATGGCGATGGCTTGTGTGGCGCGGGTGGCGGCGCAACGCGGTTTCGCGCAGCATCTGGTGCAGGAAATAGAAAACGCAAATACAGTGGAAGCAGCGATGGAACGATTGAAGAGTGAACCCGGCGCGCAGGCATTATGGATCGACATCGAACGGCGCATCGGCGTACGGGTGCATGCACGCGTGCCGGCAGTGGATAAGGTCGAAGTGCGCTTGTTCGATCTGCACGGCAATGCGCTGGGAGAGGACGCGTGAGCATGACACCGCAACTCGGCACCTTGTGGGGCATCGGCGTCGGCCCGGGACCGGCCGGTTACCTGCCGCTCGCGGCGCTCGATGCGCTACGCCAGGCCGACGTCGTATTCGCGCCGCGGGCGCGCAGCGCGGAAACCTCGGTCGCGCTGCAATGCCTGGCCGGTATTGATATCGCGCCGCATCGATTGCGGGAAATCGAGTTCAACATGGATTCGGACCGGACTGTGTTGCGCGAGCATTACGCACAGTTGGCCAACACGATTGCTGTCGATCTATGCGCCGGGCGCAACGTGGCTTACCTGACGATCGGCGATACGCTGACGTACTCTACTTACGGCTATGTGCTGGCCGCGCTGCGCGAGCGACTGCCCGGATTGCCTCACCGTACCTTTCCCGGTATCACCAGCTACGCGGCCGCGGCGTCGGCGCTGGGCTGGCCGCTGGGCGAAGGCAAGGAACGCACGCTGATCCTGCCGTGCCCGGACGATCCTGTTGCGCTGCGGCGCGACATCGAATCGCACGACATCGTGGTGCTGATGAAGGTCGGTGCACGCCTGGCCTGGGTACTCGATCTGCTGCGCGACATGGGCATTGCCGAACATTGCGCGTTTGCGCGCCGCATCGGTTTGTCCGGCGAAATGCTGGCAGCCGATGTCGGCGATTTATGCGCGACCGAGGCGATGGGCTATCTCGCCACACTGCTGATCCGCAAGACACCAAGACAGAAAAGGCATACATGAAGGTTTATTTCATCGGCGCCGGTCCCGGCGCATCCGACCTGATTACGCTACGCGGCGCCAACCTCCTGGGCCGCGTCGATATGGTGCTGTATGCCGGTTCGCTGGTGCCGACAGAGATGTTGCAGCATTGCCGCCCGGATGCCGAATTGCTGGATACCGCCAAGCTCGACCTGGAACAGCAGGAAGCGTGTTACTGCCGCGCCCAGGCGGCTGACCGCGACGTGGCGCGCCTGCACTCCGGAGATCCCGCCATTTACGGCGCGACCGCCGAGCAGATGCGGCGGCTTGACGCGCTGGGCATCGAATACGAAGTGGTGCCGGGCGTATCGTCATTTACTGCTGCGGCGGCGGTGATCAAGGCCGAGCTGACCAAGCCTGACGTGTCGCAGACCGTAATTCTGACCCGCGTATCCGGACGCGCGTCGGCAGTGCCGGATTCGGAAGCGGTCGCCAGATTGGCCGAGCATCGCGCCACCATGTGCATTTTTCTGTCGGGGCCGCATCTGAAAAAAATCGTCACCGATCTGCGCCTGCATTATCCGGCAGATACGCCGGTGGCACTGGTTTATCGGGCCACATGGCCCGAGCAGCGCGCCTATCAGGGCACGCTGGGTAATGTCCTCAAAGAGACCAGGCGTAAGGATTGGAACCTCACCACCATGCTGCTGGTCGGCGCGGCGCTGGGACGGGATGCGCAGACGGAATCGAGTTTGTACTCCAAGGACTTCACGCATATTTTCCGCGTGGCGAAGAAAAAAAAAACAGAAAGCGGCAACGTGAACGAATCACTCGGTATCTGGCTGGTGCGCGCTGAAAGCGAAGCGCTGGCGTCTGCCTTGCAAGCCCGGCTGGGGGGGGCGGTGTACCGGCCCTGGCTGAATGCCCCGACGCAACAAGCGCAGTTTGCCGCAGCCTATCGGCTGCATACGCAGTGGGTCATGCTGGCGGCAAGCGGTATTGCCGTGCGCTTTCTCGATGGCATGATGCAGGACAAGCACAGCGACCCGGCCATGGTGGTGCTGGATGAGGCGGGCCGTTTTGCCATCGCGCTGCTGGCCGGTCACGAAGGCGGCGCCAACCGCCTGGCTTATCGTGTGGCCAATGCCGTCGGCGCGGTGCCGGTGATCACCACGGCGACCGAGGCTGTTAAATCCCTGGTGGTCGGTATCGGTTGCCGCAAGGGCGTGTCGGCCGGGCAGATCGAAGCGGCGCTGCGGCAGGCACTTGGTACGCGTCGCCTGGACGAGGTGCGCGAGGTGGCGACAATAGCCCTGAAGGCAAATGAGCCGGGATTGATCGAATTCTGTACGCGCCATGACTTGCCGCTGCGCGTGTTTGCGCACGCCACGGTGGCGGCGCGGGCGTGGGTGACGCAGCCGTCGGATTGGGTGCGTCAGAACCTGGGCCTGGATGGCGTATGCGAGCCGTGCGCACTGATCGCCAGCCCGCGCGGCAAGCTGGTGGTGCCGAAAATGGCTTTGGACGGCGTTGCCGTGGCAGTGGTGGAAGATCATTGGATGGAAGCATGAGCGGTGTATTGAATCTGATTTCGGTCGGGCCGGGATTTAGCGACCTGATTGTCCCGCGTGCCGAAGCGGCGCTGCGCGACAGCGACGTGATCGTGGCCTACGAATTGTATTTGCGCTGGATAGCGCCGTGGCTGGCAGGCAAGGAAATCCACACGCCGCCGCTCACGCAGGAACGCGAGCGCGCCTTGCTGGCAATAGACAAGGCGCGTGCCGGGCATAAGGTCGCATTGGTTTCCAGTGGCGACATCGGCATCTACGCAATGGCCGCGCTGGCGTTCGAGGAAATGCGCGAAGACGATACCTATCAGGTCAACGTGGTGCCCGGTATTACCTCGGCCAACGCCTGCGCGTCGTTGCTGGGCTCGCCGCTGTCGCACGACTTCGCCACGCTCAGCCTGTCCGATCTGCTGTGCCCCTGGGAGTGGATCGAAAACCGCGCCCGGCATATCGCCCAGGCTGACCTGGCTTGCGTGTTTTACAACGTGCAGAGCGCCGGCCGGCAAGAGGGTGTTTATCGCATTCTCAACATCATGCTCGAATCCAAGGCGCCGCATACCTTGTGCGGCGTGGTGAAGAATGCCTATCGGCCGGAGCAGCAGGCCGGCATCTATCGCCTGGACGAATTGCCGGCGTTGAAGTTCGATATGCTGACCAGCATCGTGATCGGCAACCGCTTTACCGAGCGCAAGCGCGACTGGATTTTCACGCCGCGCGGCTACAACGACTGGGCAGCGTCGGACGCGCAGCCTCCAGACACGTTGCCGACAGAAGCTGTCTGGGTATTCTCCGGTACCAGCGACGGCAATGCGCTCGCGGGCGAACTGGCGGGGCAGGGCTATCGTGTGGTGGTTTCGACCGCGACCGAATACGGCGGCGAAGTGGCGCTGCAGAGCAATCCGAACCTGGCAGTCTGGGCCGGCCGGCATGGCGTCGAGGCGCGCCGGCAGGTTCTGGCCGGCAGCCGGGCAAGCGTGCTGGTCGATGCGACACACCCTTATGCATGCGTGATTTCCGAGCAGCTCATCGGCTTGTCGCGCGAGCTCGAAATTCCGTATATCCGCTTCGAGCGGCCCAGTGCGGTCGCACCAGATAGCGAAGAATACGGTGAAATGTGCGCATCGATGGAACAAGCCGCCGAGCGGGCCATCGTATTGGGCAAGCGGGTTTTTCTCGCCACAGGCTCCAAGGACCTGGTGACTTTCCTGCAAGCGCCGGGGGCGGACAAGATCGAGTGGTTTGCACGAGTCACGCCCGAGCCGGAATTCATCCGCCGTGCCATTGACCTTGGCCTGCCGCGCAGCCGCATCTGCGCGATGCAGGGGCCGTTCTCGCAGGCATTCAACAGCGCGCTGTGGCGCGACTGGCAGATCGACTGCGTCGTCACCAAGGACTCAGGCGATGCTGGCGGATACGGCGCCAAGGCCGTAGCGGCGCAAGCGCTGGGGATTCCGCTATTGGTGGTGCGGCGCCCGCAGCTCGAGTATCCGCTCGCGGTTTCAAGCTTCGTCGAGGTATCGCGACTATTGGTTGCATGGGGCATCGCATGAATTCACTGATCCCAGTCACCATCGTCACCGGTTTCCTGGGGTCTGGCAAAACCACACTGCTGCGCAGCCTCGTCGAGCACCGGCAAACCCGGCGGCTGGCGCTGCTGATCAACGAATTCGGCGAAGTATCCATCGACGGCACACTGATGCGGGATGCCGCTGACGGCAACCAGGTGCGCATCCACGATTTTGCCCACGGCCTGATTGCCTACGGCGACGACGAGCGCTTCATTCCCACCATGAAAGCCATCGCTGCTCGCCGTGCCAATGTCGACCACGTGCTGATCGAAACCTCCGGACTGGCGCTACCAACGGCGGTGATGGCGTTGCTGCAAGGCCCGGATCTGGCGAACGATTTCATTCTGGACGCGACGATCTCGGTCGTCGATACGCCCTTGCTGCTGTCCGGCCAGTTCGAGCGCGCTGCGGAAATCGGTCCGCAGGCCGCGGTCGCCGCCTTGTTCGAGCAGCAGCTCGAATCCGCCGACGTGGTGGTGCTCAACAAAATAGACGGCCTCGACGAGGACACCTTGTTGCAGGCTGAAACCCGCGTGCGCCAGCGCGCGCCCAAGGTGCGCTTTCTCGAACTCGCCCACCGGGCGCGGCTGGACATCCGGCTCGCGCTCGGCCTGCGCTTGCATCAACCCGCGATGGCGAACCACGCACACCGCTATACACCGCTGGCAACCATACCGGGTGACAATACCGTGCCGCTCGCGAGCCAGCAGCGCCTGAACGGTCATTCCCATTCCGGCCTGCCCAGCCATAGCCACGGCCTCGAGACGCACAAGCATTTTCACGAGCAGGATCCGGGCTGGCTATCGTTTGTGTTGCGCAGTTCTGCACCGCAGCAGCAGGCACGATTGCAGGCCGCGCTGGTCGAGGTGGCGCGGGTGGAGCCTGTCTTGCGTACCAAGGGATTCATCCATGCCGGCGATTCGACCGCGCTGGTACAGGGCGTGCGCACGCGCGTGGTGATCGGTGCCGAACCCAGTGGCAAGACGGTACAAAAATCGGAACTGGTATTCATCGGCTACCACCTGAGCCGCGCCAATATCGCAGCGTTATTGACCGAAATGACAGGAACCCTCTGGAAATGATATGAAAACCGATCCCGAATCCCACAAACGCATGACCCAGCGCCACAAGGAAGGCTTCGAAAAAAAGAAGGCCGCCGCGCAAAAGGAAAAAGGCCTGCTGATCGTCTACACCGGCACCGGCAAGGGCAAGTCCACCGCCGCATTCGGCATGGGCCTGCGTATCCTCGGCCATCAGATGAAGCTGGGCGTGGTGCAATTCATCAAGGGCGCCTTGCACAGCGCCGAACGCCAGGTGCTGGGAAGTAACCCCAATTGCGATTTCCATGTGGTCGGCGCTGGTTATACCTGGGATACCCAGGATCGCGCAGCTGACATGAAAACCGCCGCCAACGGCTGGGCCGAGGCGGTCAGGATGGTCAACGATCCTTCCTACGACATGGTGATACTCGATGAACTCAATATCGTGCTCAAGTATCAATATCTCGATCTGGCCGAAGTCTTCGAGGTGTTCGGCAAACGGCGCGAGATGCTGCACATCGTCGTCACCGGTCGCCATGCGCCGGAGGGATTGATCGAACTAGCCGATCTCGTCAGCGATATTCGTCCGGTCAAACATCCGTATCAGGAGCAGGGTATCAAGGCGCAAAAAGGCGTGGAGTTCTAGCGTGCAAACGCGACGCTGCCCGGCGCTATTCATCAGCGCACCCGGTTCCAACCACGGCAAGACCACCGTGACGGCGGCACTGGCGCGTCATCACCGCGAGCAGGGCCGCAAGGTGCGCGTGTTCAAGGCCGGGCCGGATTTTCTCGATCCGATGATACTCGAGCGCGCTTGCGGCCAGCCGGTGTATCAGCTGGATCTCTGGCTGGCGGGCGAAGCAGCATGCCGCCGCCTGGTATATGAAGCGGCGGCCGATGCCGACCTGATCCTGATCGAAGGCGTGATGGGCCTGTTCGACGGCACGCCGAGCAGCGCCGACCTGGCGCAATTGCTCGACGTGCCGGTGCTGGCGGTGATCGACGCCACCGGCACCGCGCAAACGCTGGGCGCGATCGCGTATGGGCTGGCCAATTTTCGGCCCGGGCTGGCGTTCGCCGGCGTGCTGGCCAATGCGGTTGCCAGCGCCCGCCATGCAGAAATGATCGTGCAGGGCATGTCGCCGGGAATGCATTATGCCGGCGGATTGCCGCGCACAGCGCAATTCGCTTTACCGGAGCGGCATCTGGGCCTGGTGCAGGCCGCAGAGATTGCCGATCTCGAAGCGCGCCTGGCGGCAGCCGCCGCGTCGATTGCCTCGACCACGCTGGCCGCATTGCCGGCAGCAGTGGAATTCACCTGCGCGCCGGCACAAACGCTGCCGCCACTGCTGGCCGGCATCCGCATTGGCATTGCACGCGACGCGGCGTTTTCGTTTATCTATCCGGCCAACCTGGATTTGTTGCGGGCGCTGGGCGCCGAGCTGGTTTTCTTTTCGCCGCTCGCCGATCGGGCCCTGCCGGCGGTCGACAGCCTTTACCTGCCGGGCGGCTATCCGGAACTGCATCTCCGGCGATTGCAGGATAACGCGCCAATGAAAGCCGCGCTGCACGGCCACTTCCGGCAGGGCAAGCCGATCGTCGCGGAGTGCGGCGGCCTGCTGTACCTGCTCGAATCGCTCACTGACAAAGCCGGACAGCGCGCCGCGATGACGGGCATTTTACCGGGCCACGCCGTCATGCAAGCGCGCTTGCAAGGTCTGGGTTATCAATCCGCGCCGCTGCCGGGCGGCGTGCTGCGCAGTCATGCTTTTCACCACTCTCTGATCGATACGCCACTGGTTGCCACCGCATCCGGCGAGCGTTTGTACAATACCTCGCAAGGAGAAAGGATTTTTCAATTGGAGCGGCTGACGGCAACTTACCTGCACTGTTATTTTCCTTCCCATCCCAGCGCGGCCGCCCGGCTGTTCCTGCCATGAACCGATTCAGCAACGATGACATCGCTGCCGTATACAAAGTGATTGCCGAACGGCGCGATATCCGCCATTTCCTGCCGGACCCGATCGAGCCGGAACTGCTGGCGCGCCTGCTGCATGCCGCGCATCTGGCCCCCAGCGTTGGTTTCATGCAGCCGTGGCGGTTTATCCGGATTTCCGACCCAGCCCTGCGTATCAGTATTTATCGGATGGTCGAGCAGGAGCGCATCAACACCGCACATGCCTTGCACGAGCGCGAAGACGAATTCATGCGGCTCAAAGTGGAGGGCGTGCGCGAGTGCGGCGAATTGCTGGTGGTGGCGTTGATGGACCGGCGCGAGGAACATGTTTTCGGACGCCGCACGCTGCCGGAAATGGACCTCGCCTCGGTCGCCTGCGCGATCCAGAACATCTGGCTGGCAGCGCGCGCCGAAGGCATCGGCATGGGCTGGGTGTCGCTATTCGATCCGCAACAGCTTGCCCTGCTGCTGGGCATGCCCGCCGGCGCCAAGCCGATTGCGATCCTGTGCCTCGGCCATGTAGAGGCCTTTTATCCGAAGCCGATGCTCGAACTTGAAGGCTGGGCGGCGCGGCAGAAGCTGCAGGACATGGTGTATGAAAATACGTGGCGCAATCAGGACGAGAGTCATGGCGAAGCGGAATGAACCCGAATCGATTGCCACCATTTAAATGGCGCTGCATCGTGAACCGCAGTTTTCATCTGTGTAGCGCATGAATTTTTTGAGATCAACAGACATGATTCGTACTCTGGTATTGGGCGGTGCACGCTCCGGCAAAAGCGCCTATGCCGAACAGCTCGCTGCAGCTACCGGCAAGGAGGTGGTCTATGTCGCGACTGCGCAAGCGGGCGATGCCGAAATGGCGGCGCGCATCGCCCGCCACCGGCAGCGGCGCGATCCGACCTGGAGCAGCGTGGAAGAACCGCTGGCGCTGGGCGCTGCCATCGCCGAATGGAGCGGGCCGGAACGCCTGGTCCTGGTCGATTGCCTGACCGTCTGGCTTTCCAATCTGCTGTTCTCCCAGCAGCAGATATTTCCTGATGTCGGCGAGATTGCTCCGCCCGCGCGTTTTCACGAGGAGCGTCAGCGTTTCCTGCGCGCGCTGCAGCAGGCCGCCGGCGATGTGATCCTGGTATCCAGTGAAGTCGGCATGGGGGTGATCCCGCAAGGCGCGATATCGCGCTGGTTTGTCGATGAAGCGGGTTGCTTGAATCAGGCGGTGGCGGCGAGCTGCGAGCGTGCAGTGTGGGTCGCGGCCGGTTTGCCGTTGGTGCTGAAAGACTGACCATGCTGATGGCATTGAGCGTAACGATGGTCGCGTTGCTGGTCATCATCGGCGTGGTACTCGATTTGATTCTTGGCGAGGCACGGCGCTGGCATCCGCTGGTGGGATTTGGCCGGCTGGCCAATCTGCTGGAACGCAGGCTGAATCAAGGCGGAGACAAATACTGGACGGGCGCACTGGCGTGGCTGCTGGCGGTATTGCCGTGGGTGCTGCTGGCCTGTCTGGTCATCCGCTGGAGCGCGGCCCTGGGAGTATGGGCGAGCGCCGCCATCCACGCCATGCTGCTTTATTTCAGTCTGGGCTTGCGCAGCTTGCGCGACCATGCGCTGCCGATCGAACGGGCGCTGGTACAAAGCGACCTGGCCCTGGCGCGCCGCTTGACCGCGCGCATCGTCAGCCGCGATACGGCGCAGGCCGATGCATCCGGCTTGGCCAAAGCCGGCGTGGAATCCCTGCTGGAAAACGGCAACGATGCCGTGTTCGGCACGCTGTTCTGGTTCGTCGTCGCGGGCGGGCCGGGCGCACTATTGTTCAGGCTGGCGAATACGCTGGATGCGATGTGGGGATACCATACCCCGCGCTATCATGCCTTCGGTTGCGTGGCTGCGCGCATCGACGATGCGTTGAACTGGATTCCGGCACGGTTCACCGCACTGTCTTACGCCTTGCTGGGCAACACCCGAACAGCGTTGCGCTGCTGGCACACGCAGGCACCCAACTGGTCCAGCCCCAATGCCGGTCCGGTTATGGCGGCGGGTGCAGGCGCCCTGGGCCTCGCACTCGGTGGCGCGGCCGTTTACGATGGGGTCGTTGAGAACAGGCCGGCGCTGGGGAGCGGCTGCGCCGCCAGCGCAACCGACATCGGACGCGCATGGCGATTGGTGGCCGCCACCACCGCGCTATGGATCATCATGCTGAGCATCGCGGCATGTATCGCTTTGTTGAAAGCGTGATGCATGCTTGAACATGGCGGCAACCTGCACGACGCGATCGTCCGCTTTGGCCGGCCGCGAGAAGACTGGATTGATCTTTCTACCGGCATTAATCCGCAGTCGTATCCTGTCCCTCCTTTGGCTGCGGATGCGTGGCATCGCTTGCCGGAGGCCAGCCCGGCATTGGCCGCTGCCGCGGCGGCCTATTACGGCGCGTCACGGGTATTGCCAGTGGCGGGTACGCAAGCTGCGATTCAAGCGCTGCCGCGCTTGCGCGCGCCAGCGCAGGTCGTGGTGGCGGCGCCCGCGTATGCCGAACATGCGCATCGCTGGGCGCAAGCAGGCCATGCGTTGCGCGAAGCCGGCCATCAGGAACTGGGCTCCGCGCTGGCGGATTGCGAGGTGATGGTGATCTGCAATCCGAACAATCCGACCGGTGCCACCATCGCACCTGAAATACTGCTGGCCTGGGCCGGGCAGCTGGCATTGCGCAACGGCTGGCTGGTGGTCGATGAGGCGTTTGGCGATACCGCGCCGCAGTTGAGCGTCGCGGCCTGGTCTGATCGGCCGGGGCTGATCGTGCTGCGCTCGGTGGGCAAATTTTTTGGCCTGGCTGGCCTGCGCCTGGGCTTCGTCGCGGCACAGCCTGCGCTGCTGTCGGCGTTGTCGGATAGGCTCGGTCCGTGGTCGGTGAGCGGCCCGGCGCAACACATCGGATGCGCTGCCTTGGCCGATCGTTCCTGGCAGCAGGCGATGCGCAAACATTTGTTGAGCGCCGGCGAGCGTTTGCACAGGCTGCTGGCCAGTCATGCGATCAGCGCGAGCGGCACCGCCCTGTATCAATGGTGGCCCGAGCCGCACGCCGAAGCATTTTGGCAGCACATGGCGCAACGCGGCATTTGGGTGCGCTTGTTCACGCGCGGCGCGTGCGGCATACGGCTGGGGTTGCCGCCGCACGAGGCGGGCTGGCAGCGTCTGGAGCAGGCGCTAGCGGCATGGACGGCATCGAAAACAGGACTGTGCGAAAAACCGCAGCAAGCAGGCAAACCCAGAGGAGAGCACCGATGAATTTTCCGTATTCCACCTTGATGGTGCAAGGCACGACCTCCGATGCCGGCAAAAGCACCGTGGTGGCGGCGCTATGCCGTTTACTGGCAAGGCAAGGCGTCAGGGTGGTTCCTTTCAAACCGCAGAATATGGCGCTCAATAGCGCAGTGACCGCGGATGGGGGAGAGATCGGGCGGGCGCAGGCGTTGCAGGCGCAGGCGGCCGGGCTGGTGCCGCATACCGACATGAACCCGGTGTTGCTCAAGCCATCCAGCGATACCGGCGCGCAAGTCATCATCCATGGCAAACTGCGGGCCGACATGAACGCGCGCGATTACCAGCAATACAAGACGGTCGCGATGCAGGCGGTGCTGGCCTCGTACCGACGGCTGGCTGAACAATATGAAGTCGTGATCGTGGAAGGTGCCGGCAGTCCGGCCGAAGTCAATCTGCGCGAGCGCGACATCGCCAACATGGGTTTCGCCGAGGCGGTCGATTGCCCGGTGATCCTGGTGGCCGACATCGATCGCGGCGGCGTGTTTGCGCACATCGTGGGCACCCTTGCATGCTTGTCCGAGAGCGAGCGACAACGCATTGTCGGCTTCGTCATCAATCGCTTTCGCGGTGATATCAGTTTGCTGGAACCGGGGCTGGAATGGCTGGAACGCCAAACCGGTAAACCGGTGCTGGCGGTGTTGCCGTATTTGCAGGGTTTGTTCCTGGATGCCGAAGATGCGATCCAATCAGCGCAAACGACGGGTGGAGGATTTCGAGTCGTGGTCCCGGTCTTGCCGAGGATCAGCAACCATACCGACTTTGACGCGCTGCGCGCCCACCCGGATGTGGATATGAAATTCATCGGGCCGGGGCAAGCGATTCCGCCAGCCGATCTCATCATCCTGCCCGGCAGCAAAAGTACCCGTGCAGACCTGGCCTGGTTGATCGAACAAGGCTGGCGGGAAGCGTTGGGCAAACACCTGCGTTATGGTGGCAAGGTCATTGGGATCTGCGGAGGGTTTCAGATGCTGGGCAAGACGATCGCCGATCCGCACGGGGCAGAAGGTTTGCCGGGCGTATCGCAAGCGCTCAACTTGCTCGACATTGATACCGGGTTGACACAACACAAGCGCGTGGTCCAGGTCAGCGGCCGTTGCGCGTTTGCTGATGCCGGCGTGAGCGGTTACGAAATTCATATGGGAACCTCGCATGGCGCGGCGCTCAACAATCCCGCTTTTTATATTGACGGCCGGCCCGAAGGCGCGCGTTCGGCGGATGAGCAGGTCCTGGGCACCTATCTGCATGGTTTGTTCGATACGCCGCAAGCATCCGCAGCATTGCTGCGCTGGGCCGGGCTCGCCAACGCCAGCGTGGTTGACCTGAATGTATTGCGCGAGAAAAGCCTGGATCGGATAGCAGACGCTGCAGTGCCGCTATTCGAAGCGCTTGTGGCTACCCGCCAGAATCTGACGATACCTTCAAATATGGAAGGCCAGGTTATCGAGTAACCTCATCGATGAAAGCCAAACCGATCCCGAAGTTCGGATGTATTGGCTATGCTGGATGCAGTGCTGGGAAGTCAGTCCAAGACCGGGGTCGCTAACGCGGCTCCGATTCCATTGGGCCACCTTGCGGTAGCCGGTTAAGGCCATATTGATCCGGCCAATAAAAATTTGTTGTAGCTGGGCAGATAGAACACCTCGATCTCGCCTTCAGATCGACCAGTTGGACGAGTGCCCGGCTTCAGACCAGAATGGACCATTACAAAGCTTGGGTTTAGGCAGCCAGACGTATTATGAAATGTGAATCAGTGTTTTTAATTATCAATCCTGGACAGTGTCGTCACGAGCTATATCAAATAATCTTTTACATAAACTGTGCGGTGGACGCGAATGGCTGAGTCCTATCAAGGACATGACATCTCCGATGCGGCGTGGGCGCTGCTTGAGCCACGATTGCCGGGACGCAAAGGCGTGTGGGGTGGCATCGCACACGACAACCGCCGATTTATCAATGCGGTATGCTGGATTTTGAGAACGGGTGCGCCATGGCGGGATTTGCCGCCCTCGTATGGGGACTGGAAGAACACGCACCGAAGGTTCTGCCGATGGCGTGACAACGGCGCCTGGGAGGCATTGCTGGAGCAATTGATCGACGATCCTGATTACGAATGGCTGATGATTGATGCCAGCCATATCAAGGTTCATCCGCACGCCGCAGGCGCCCGTGGCGGCAATCAAGCCATGAGCCTTGCAAAAGGGGGCTCAACACCAAGCTGCATCTGGCCGTGGATGCGTTTGGTATACCGATCCGAGTCATTGTTACGCAAGCTACCACCGCAGATTGCACGCAGGCTGGGAAATTAATCGAAGGCATCAGCGCCGGGTACCTGTTGGCCGACAAAGGCTACGACAGCGATGCCATCGTCGAGCAGGCCACCGCTCAAGGCATGAGCATCGTGATCCCGCCCCGCAAGAACAGAAAGGCGCAACGAAGCTATGACAAGCACCTCTACCGGCACCGCCATCTCGTCGAGAACGCATTTCTGCATCTCAAACGCTGGCGGGGCATCGCTACGCGCTACGCTAAAAACGCCGCATCATTCCTGGCTGCAGTTCGCATACGCTGCCTTGCCCTTTGGCTTGCTATCTCGTGACGATACTGTCTAAGCTGGCTATAGAAAAAGATTGCATTTCCAAAGCCGACGCCGAAAGGTTATTAAGTAAATTAAGCCTTGAAATTGAAGCGGCAAAAAAAGCAGAGTATGAAGATGAAAATTATGTTTATGGCTCAGCCGCTCCTTCGCGTGACGAGCTAGTCGAGAGATTTCGGCTTGAAGCAAAATTGACATGGGGCGGCATGATTCCGGAAGCCATGATGCAGAAATTGTTCGGCGTAGGGCACGGGCTTCCTATAAAGGATGGCTGCACAACGTCCAGGAAATATGCTTTAAAGATGGTTGCGCTCCGAGAGGAAGCATTGGCGAACTGCTACAGGGAATAAAGCGTGATTGGCACAGCGCTGGCACAGTGAATGCCGCAACTATATAGGATACTGGCACAATTCTGGCACACTGGATATGCTGAATGCGTAGTAAATTGAGAGTGGGCTGGCTGGTGCCTACAAGCTATCTATTTGATTTATAAATGAATGGCTGGGGTGGATGATGGGGCTCGAACCCACGACAACCGGAATCACAATCGGACAAAATGAGAAAAGCAGCGCATCCAAGAACAAACAAGAGAAATTAAATCAATTGGTTACTTATTGCTGTTTGTTGCTGTGTTTTCCTGTTATTTATCAGTCAGTGTGCCAAGAGTGTGCCATGGAAACGCGCTAGCATTGGCGAAATCGCTACCCGCAAAGGGCAGTGCAGTCCGCGTAGCGGTTCCATTCTGACCATAGGAAGAGACGGTGCCAGGATTGAAGATCGTGAAAAGTTCAACCGCTTGACATGAAACCTATCAGGATATAATGTATCTACATTGATATACAAATTGAGGTGTGAAATGAGACTGCAAGTATCCAAATGGGGCAACAGTTTGGCCGTGCGTTTGCCAGTTGAGTGCACTCGCGCTGCCGGCCTAAAAGAGGGGGATAGTGTTGAGGCAAGCATCACCCCGGCTGGTGAAATCACCTTGGCGCCTGAGCGAGCATTCGACAAGGTCGCTTTTTTGACGCGCATTGCCAAGTTGCACGCTTCCATGCCGATGACTGCGCCAGTTGTGGAAACGATGCGGCAAGAGGCTCGCTACTGATGGTCTACGTCGATACCAGCGTGATCGTCGCGCTGCTGACTGTCGAGCCGAGAACGCAGGACGTGACCACCTGGTATACCGGGCTGCGCGATACGCCAACCTGCTCAGACTGGCTGCTGACAGAGTTTTGCAGCGCCATATCTATCAAGCTGCGTACTGGCCAGATCAACGAGGCCAATGCAAAGCGGGTGCGTAAGGAGTTCGGGTCGCTGGCAGAGGGTGGCCTGCGCATTGTCCCGGTCAGCCGCAGTGCATTCGGTCTGGCTGCGGAAATGGTCAGGCAGCACGATCACGGCCTGCGCGCCGGGGATTCTTTGCATCTTGCCGTAGCTCTGGAATTGGGGGCAAGCCATATGGCAACGCTGGACGCGACGCTGGCAGAGAACGCAAAGCGCCATGGTATGGAATTGATTGAGTTTTGAAACACCTTAGTGGGAACATTTCTCCCACATTCATCCCCTGTTTTTGCCACCAATCGATGGATTGGATCAGGCATGTGCGCCACCAATTTGGCACACTGTTGGCACAGTGATCTGTAAATTCAGGCCAAACAGTGCGAAAAACGTAGGCTGCAAGTGTTAATTGAATCTAGAGGTATGGGAGTATTTTTATGGCGGTGTGCCATGGGTGTGCCACAAATTAAAAAGTACCTAGGGAAACACTGATTTATTCTCGCTGATCAGCGCACAGCCCGGCAAATCTGAGACACTACGGATGGATTTCGAACTGGAAGGAACGGCAGTGCAAACAAGCTTTTCTGAACTGGAATACGCTACAAAGAAGAAGTTAATCCGGCGTGATCGCTTCCTCGCTGAACTCGACGCCATCACACCCTGGGCTGCACTGGAACACGCCGTCGCCCCTTTCTACCCAAGTAGCGGTCGTCCAGGTCGTCCGCCGATTGGACTTACCCGGATGCTGCGGATGTATGTGGCGCAACAATGCTTCGGCTTCTCCGACGAAAGCACGGAAGACGCCATCTACGATAGTCAGACAATCCTCCGTTTCATCGGCATTGATCTTGCTCGAGACGCCGTGCATGACGCCACCACCCTGCTTCATTTCCGCCACCTGCTCGAGCGCCATCAGCTCACCGAATCCATCTTCAACACCATCAACGCCCACTTGGCCGAGAAAGGCTTATTCCTGCGCGAAGGCACGATTGTTGACGCTACGCTAATTGCCGCACCCCCCTCGACCAAAAATAAAGCGGGCGAACGCGACCCTGACATGCACCAGAGCTGATGCGGCAACCAGTGGTACTTCGGTATGAAGGCGCACATCTGTGTGGATGCGCACTCAGGTCTGGTACATACCGTCATTGGCACAGCGGGTCATGTCAGCGACATCAGCCAGGCGCAAGCGCTGCTGCATGGCGACGAAGCCGTGGCGTTTGGGGATGCGGGGTATCAGGGTGTCAAGAAGCGCGAAGAGCATCTGGAAACGCCGGTTACCTGGCATGTTGCCATGCGCCCGGGCAAGCGGCGGGCGCTGGACAAGTCGCCCGAGGCTGAACAGCAGGAATGGCTGGAACAGGCCCGTGCCAGCATTCGTGCCAAAGTCGAGCATCCGTTCCACGTAGTGAAGAATCTGTTTCGTCATCGCAAGACGCGCTATCGGGGACTGGCCAAAAACGCGGCGCAGTTGTTCTCGCTGTTTGGCCTGGCGAATCTGATGCTGGCGCGCCGATGGTTGCTTAACCCTCAGGGGAAAGTTGCGTCCTGAAAATGGGAAATGAGCAGAAAATCGCTCAAAACGCACTGCACTGATCGAAAAGCAAACCAGCTTGCTGGCTGGCTTCGTCAATATCCCGCAGATTTCTCGGGAGCGGTGAATTGTTCAGCGTCTCCCTAGGCATTTATGCTCTAAGTGCTTGATATGGCTGGGGTGGATGATGGGGCTCGAACCCACGACAACCGGAATCACAATCCGGGACTCTACCAACTGAGCTACATCCACCGTTGAAAACTGGCCTGCCCGACAGGAATCGAACCTGTAACCCCCAGCTTAGAAGGCTGGTGCTCTATCCGGTTGAGCTACGGGCAGCTCATGAACCGGCCATGGCACCGGCTAGCCGGGCAAAAAACGTGGTCGGGGCGGAGAGATTTGAACTCCCGACATCCTGGTCCCAAACCAGGCGCGCTACCAGACTACGCTACGCCCCGAGAGGTCGAGACTATACCCGTGCTTGCGTTTATGGTCAATCCACTTCTTGAGTATAAGGTATGAAAAATGCGATGATTGCTGTTTTACAACACGCAACATAAATACCATGCCCGCACAAATTCTTGATGGAAAAAGCTTGTCTGAACGCACGATTACCAACGTGCAAAAGCGTATTGCGGGACGTGTAGCAGCCGGGAAAACGGCACCCACGCTGGCTGTCATTCTGGTGGGTAGCGATCCGGCCTCGACCATTTATGTCCGTAACAAACGCAATGCGTGTGCGAAGGCCGGGGTGCGTTCCATTTCACATGATCTGCCGGCGGATACCTCTCAGGAAGTATTGCTGGCACTGATTGATGAGCTCAACGCGGACGCCACGGTGGACGGCATTCTGGTGCAGTTGCCGCTGCCGTTGCATATCGATCCGGAAACGGTTATCGAACGTACTCATCCCGACAAGGATGTGGACGGTTTCCACCCCTACAATATTGGGCGGCTGGCAGTGCGCATGCCGACCCTGCGCTCATGCACTCCATACGGGGTGATGATGCTGCTGCGTTCGGCACATGCCGACTTGAAGGGTTTGCACGCTGTGGTGGTCGGTTCATCCAATCATGTAGGCCGCCCGATGGGCCTCGAGTTGCTGCTGGCTGGTTGTACCGTTACCACTTGTCATCGTTTTACCAGGGATCTGGCAGATTTCGTGCGCCAGGCCGACATTGTGGTGGTCGCTGTGGGCAAGCCGGGTCTGGTCAAGGGTGAATGGATCAAACCCGGCGCGACCGTAGTGGATGTGGGCATCAACCGGCTGGCCGATGGCAGTCTGTGCGGCGATGTGGAATACGCATCGGCCGCAGAGCGCGCAGCATGGATTACACCGGTGCCGGGGGGCGTAGGCCCCATGACGGTGGCGATGCTGCTGCAAAACACCCTGCAGGCACTTGAAATCCGTCAACCCTAGCGCTTACTCTGCATGCCAGGCGCGTATGGCATCCAGATTGACACAAGACTCGCCATGCAGGCTACCGTGGATCACCTGCGGAGTATGTTCGGGTTCACCCAAGTCTGAGAGTACCGCCGTCGCGCCACTAAAGTCATGATCGCTGGTGTAATCATTGATCGTTACCAGGGTTTTCAATCCGGCATTCAGGCTGGAGCGGATGCCATTCTCCGAATCCTCGAATGCGAAGCAGGCCTGCGCCGGCAGTTTCATTTGCTGCAGCGCCCATACATAAATATCCGGTGCAGGTTTTTTTGCGGGCACGATATCACCTGCGGCAATCACTTCAAACCAGTCGCTGGCATCTTCCGCCAGGCTATGGCGTAATAATTCGGTGACATTTTCCGGAGTCGTGGTGGTGGCGATGGCGAGCCGTAGCCCGGCTGCGCGTGCCTCGTGCAACAGGCGTTTAACGCCGGAACGCATGGGGATGCCGCCGTGACTGAGCAACTCGGTATAGTGGCGTGTTTTGGCGCGATGCAGTTCGATCACCAGATCAGAAAAATCGGGCGCCGGTACATAATCGGTATGGAAATTTGTGACGTAATATTTCATACGTTCCTTGCCGCCTGTAACAGCGAGCAATTTTCCGTATAATGCTACGTCCCAGTTCCAGTCCAGACCATATTCACGGAACGCTGCGTTGAATGCCACGCGGTGACCGTCACGCTCTGTATCGGCGAGAGTGCCGTCTACGTCAAACAGTAATGCTTGTAATTCCATTGACTAGCCTTTATATGAAGTTTGTTGCTCTACGGGGTTATTTCTGCTATTAAAGCAGTTTGTCTTTTTTCAGTATTTGGAAGCGGTAAAATTATGGCGACAGAATTCACCAAATTCACACCTTATGTGCCAAAAAAAGGCGAAGGGTATATGAGTGCCAAACAACTCGGACATTTTCGCAAAATTCTGGAAGGCTGGAAAGGCGAATTGTCCCAGGATATCGATGGCACCATCCACGCCATGCAGGAAGATGCCACGCTGTTTGCCGATCCCAATGATCGGGCCAGCCAGGAGTCCGATATGGCGCTGGAATTACGCAACCGTGATCGTGAGCGCAAGCTGATCAAAAAAATCGATGAGACCATCGCCAAGATCGAAAATAAAGATTATGGTTATTGCGAAGGCTGTGGTGTCGAAATTGGCCTGAAACGCCTGGAAGCCCGTCCGACAGCGACACTGTGCATTGATTGCAAGACGCTGGATGAGTTTCGCGAACGTCAGGTAGCCCGCTAACCCATATCCATTGGCAAGCGCTGTTAATGTCCGAATTTGAATCCAAGCTGAATGGTACGTTGTTCAGCCTGATGTCGTGGGATCAGCTGACGGCATTCTGGGCGAGAATAGACAGCGATGCCGGATGGTATCTGTATGCCGTGGGACAAGCGGTGCCGACGATTCCTGCGACGCAGGAACAGGTTGCACTGTTCGTGCAGAAAATTGATGCGCTGCTGCGTCATGAGCATGACGAAAGCTATTGCGGCATCGTTTACGCAGATGATCTCGAGCAGCCGCATTTTATCAAGATATACGACCCCGGCAATCTGGGAGTGGCGTGCGGTTCCAGCAAAATTAAAGTACAGCCGGGATGGGTGATGAGCCAGTTTGCTCCCGTCGAGGTGGAGGCCAAAGCGGTGCCTGCCAATCGCACACGCTGGTGGCATGGTTTGTTCAGCACTTCGTGATTTTCGTATTGTAAACAGCAAAAAAGCAGCCAAATGGCTGCTTTTTTGCTGTGAGGCGCGCCGGCTTACTCGGCAGGCGCTGTTTCTTCCGGCTTGGCGGGGGGATCCAGCAATGCTTTCATGGAAAGGCGCAGGCGTCCTTTCTCGTCGGCTTCTAGAACCTTGACCTTGACTTGCTGGCCTTCGGTAAGGTATTCGCTCACTGCATTGACACGCTCGTGGGCGATCTGGGAGATATGCAACAGACCATCCTTACCCGGCAAAACGCTGACAATGGCACCGAAATCGAGCAGCTTGATCACGGTACCGTCGTAGGCCTTGCCGACTTCGACTTCAGCAGTAATTTCAGCGATACGCTTTTTGGCGGCTTCACCGGCTTCGCTGCTGGTACAGGCGATTTTTACGGTGCCATCTTCATCAATATCAATCTGGGTGCCGGTTTCTTCGGTCAGCGCGCGAATCACGGCGCCGCCCTTACCGATCACGTCGCGGATTTTTTCCGGATTGATCTTCATGGTGATGATGCGCGGTGCGTAGGCCGACATCTCCACGCGCGGTGCTTCCACGGCGGATTTCATGATACCGAGGATGTGCAGGCGGCCTTCCTTGGCCTGATCCAGTGCCACCTTCATGATTTCCTTGGTGATACCGGTAATCTTGATATCCATCTGCAGGGCAGTGACACCCGCTTCGGTTCCTGCCACTTTGAAGTCCATGTCGCCGAGGTGATCTTCGTCACCGAGGATGTCGGTAAGCACGGCGAAGCGGTTGCCGTCCTTGATCAGCCCCATGGCGATACCTGCCACATGCGCTTTCATTGGTACGCCTGCGTCCATCAATGCCAGGCAACCGCCGCACACCGAGGCCATCGAGGAGGAACCATTGGATTCAGTGATTTCCGACACGACGCGCATGGAGTAGCCGAATTCTTCACGGCTTGGCAGTACCGCCAGCAGCGCACGCTTGGCAAGACGACCGTGGCCTATTTCGCGGCGCTTGGGCGTGCCGACACGGCCGGTTTCACCGGTAGCGTAGGGAGGCATGTTGTAATGCAGCATGAAGTGATCGCTAAAGCTGCCTTGCAATGCGTCAATTTTCTGTTCATCGCGACTGGTGCCCAGTGTTGAGATCACCAGAGCCTGGGTTTCACCGCGGGTAAACAAGGCAGAACCATGGGTGCGCGGCAGCACGCCGGTACGGATGGTAATCGGGCGTACCGTACGCGTATCGCGGCCATCGATACGCGGTTCGCCGGACAGGATCTGACCACGCACGATTTTGGCTTCCAGGTTATGAAAGACGTCGTTGAATTCATTAACTTGCAACGTGCCCATATCCGCTGTGACCAATGCCTCCATCACCCGGGTGCGTACTGCATCGATTTCTTGCGAACGGGCGCGTTTCTGGCGCATGCGGTAGGCTTGCTGCAGACCTGCTTCCGCCAGTTCCGTCACCTTGGCAACCAATTCGGTGTTGACAGCGGGTGGCGTCCATTCCCATGGTTCAGGATTGACTTCATCGGCCAGCTCGTTGATGGCATTGATGGCTACCTGCATCTCTGTATGACCGTATACGACGGCGCCGAGCATGATTTCTTCGGACAGTTGCTGGGCTTCGGACTCCACCATCAGAACGGCCGTTTGTGTGCCGGCAACGACGAGATCCAGCGCCGATTGGGGCAGCTCGCTGGCAAGCGGGTTGAGCACATATTCATTGTTGATGAAACCGACCCGCGCGGCGCCAATCGGGCCTTCGAACGGGATACCCGAGATAGCTAGCGCAGCCGATGCGCCGATCAGTGCAGGAATGTCGGAGTCCACTTCGGGGTTACTCGACATCACTGTGGCGATGATTTGCACTTCGTTGTAAAAAGCTTCGGGAAACAGCGGGCGCAACGGACGATCAATCAGGCGCGAGACCAGTGTTTCTTTCTCGGACGGACGGCTTTCGCGTTTCAGGAAGCCACCGGGGATCTTGCCGGCGGCGTAAGTTTTTTCCTGATAATCCACAGTCAGCGGGAAGAAATCCTGGCCTGCCTTGACTTCCTGTTTGCCGACCACGGTGACCAGCACCACGGTATCGTCCATGTTGACCAGGACTGCGCCACCGGCTTGGCGGGCGATTTCACCGGTTTCGAGCGTGACAGTATGGCGACCATACTGAAAGGATTTAGTAATCTTCATCGGATTCCTTTGGTTATCAAACGAAACCGCCCCGCAGAAACGGCGGGGCGGTGTATGGTGGTGAAAATAGCGTGCCCGGTATTATGTTTATTTGCGCAGGCCCAGCGCCGCAATGATATTGCGATAGCTATCGTTGTTGGTGCGCTTCAGGTAATCGAGCAATTTACGGCGGCGGCTCACCATTTTCAACAGGCCGCGACGTGAATGATGGTCTTTGTTATTGGCTTTGAAGTGATCAGTCAAGCCGTTGATACGCGCGGTGAGCAGGGCAACTTGCACTTCGGAAGAGCCAGTGTCACCCGGGGCATGCTGGTGTTCGGCAACGATTTTTGCTTTGTCTACTGCAGTAACAGCCATGGTGTTCTCCTATTTGGATAAAACAATCGCGAAGCGCTTCGGCTGGGATGCACTTCGTTCAAGAAAACGCGGATTTTAGCAAAAAAATGCTTTTTACTCAAGTCATTGCGCTGAATTCTGTACGCATGGCAAGTTGCTGGCCATTAATCTGCGCGCTATGGCGAGACCGCCGGGCTGGAGTTCCACCAGCCCGAGAAAGCGGTGCTGGCTGTCGTATGCACGCACCAATCCGGTCAGCTGCGCGTAGGCAGAAAGTATTTGGCGCTGGCCTTTGAGCAAGGCTGTTGATTCCGTGTCGTTGAGCTCGATGTGTGGCAGATAGGTAACCAGCCCATCGACAGGTAGTAGCAGTTGGTCGCGCGCGGTGATATCGCTATTTTCCAGCGTCGCCAGACTGACTGCCTGATCCAGCTGGAACCCTCCGCTTGCTGTACGCGTCAGTTCGGTCAGATGCGCGCCGCAGCCCAGTGCTTTGCCGATGTCTTCGGCCAGCGTGCGGATATAGGTACCGGCACTGCAACGTACATTGATGGTTGCCTGCGAGCCATCCAATGCACAAAATTCAATGGCATGGATATGAATGCTACGCGATTTACGCTCGATTTCGATGCCGGCACGCGCATATTCATACAGCGGTTTACCCTGGTGCTTGAGGGCGGAATACATGGGAGGGGTTTGCTCAATAGTGCCGATGAACCGGGCAATTACGGCATTCAGATCGGTGCGTGTTACGTTGACCGGTCTTGTGTCCAGAACTTCGCCTTCAGGATCGCCGGTCGTCGTCGTCACACCCAGCTGTATCACGGCACGATAGACTTTGTCGGCATCCAGTAAATATTGGGCGAATTTGGTTGCCTCGCCCAGGCACAAAGGTAACAAGCCGTTTGCAAATGGATCGAGGGTTCCGGTATGTCCGGCTTTTTCGGCCTGAAACAGGCGCTTGGCGATTTGCAGCGCGGCATTGGAGGTGATGCCGGCCGGTTTGTTGAGGAGTAATACGCCATTCACGGCGCGTTTGATGCGTTTGAACTGCACTGCAGAAGCCGGTAACGATTATGAATCGGCGTCGGTATCAGCAGGAGGCTGTGGCCGTTGGCTGCGGTCTTCGGCGACCGCATTATCGATCAGATTGGACAAGGCCGCACCGCGTTCCACAGAAGCGTCATAAACAAAGGTCAGCTGGGGTGTCAGGCGCAGTCGCATTCTTGGCCCCAGCCGCGTGCGCAAAAAACCGGCGGCGCGAGTGAGTGCCTGCTGCACTTCCGGGGCGCGCGCAGCGCCATCGAGGAGGGTAAAAAATACCTTGGCGTGTTCCAGATCGTGTGTGGCGACCACTTCGGTGATCGTGATCATGCCGACGCGCGGGTCTTGCAGTTCCAGCCGGATGATCTCGGCCAGCTCGCGCTGGATCTGGTCGGCAACGCGCCGCGAACGGGGAAAATCCTTGGGCATCAGAGGGTGCGGGCCACTTCAACGACTTCAAAGGCTTCCAGCTTGTCGCCGACTTCGAGCTCGTTGAAATTTTTCACCGAAAGCCCGCATTCGAAGCCGAATTTAACTTCCTTGACGTCGTCCTTGAAGCGCTTGAGCGAGTCGAGTTCACCGGTATGAATAACTTCATCGTTACGCATGATGCGCACTTTGGCGCCGCGCTTGACCAAACCATCCAGCACATAACAACCTGCGACCGTGCCGATCTTGGAGATGTGATACACCTCGCGCACTTCCACCATGCCGGTAATGCTTTCTTTCTGGTCTGGCGTCAACATGCCGGACAGTGCGGCTTTCACCACGTCGACAGCTTCGTAGATGATGTTGTAGTAACGGATATCCACACCGATGGATTCAGCCAGCTTGCGCGCATTCGCGTCAGCACGGGTGTTGAAGCCGATAATCACGGCCTTGGAGGCCATGGCCAGATTGACGTCAGATTCCGAGATGGTGCCTACGCCGCCATGCAGAATATCCACCTTGACTTCGCTGGTGGAGAGCTTCTGCAGTGAAGTGGCGAGCGCTTCGTAAGAGCCCTGCACGTCGGATTTGATGATGAGCGGCAGGCGCTTGGCCTCGCCTTCTCCCATTTGCTCCATGATGGATTCGAGTTTGGCGGCCTGACGTTTGGCGAGTTGCACGTCGCGAAATTTACCTTGGCGGAACATGGCGATTTCGCGCGCTTTGCGTTCGTCGTTAAGCACCATGGCGTCTTCGCCCGCTTTGGGCACATCGGACAATCCCTGGATTTCCACCGGGATGGCAGGTCCGGCTTCCTGCACCGGTTTGCCATCCTCGTCCAGCATGGCGCGAATACGGCCATAGACGCTACCCGCCAGCAGCATGTCGCCGCGTTTGAGCGTGCCGGACTGAATCAGCAGGGTTGCAACCGGGCCGCGTCCCTTGTCCAGGCGGGCTTCGATAATGACACCCTTGGCGGGGGCGTCCTGCGGCGCTTTGAGCTCCAGTACTTCGGCTTGCAGCAGAATGGCTTCCAGTAGCGCGTCTATATTCTTCCCGGCTTTGGCCGAGACTTCGACAAATTGGGTATCACCGCCCCAGTCATCCGGCACCACGCCTTGCGCAACCAGTTCCTGACGGATGCGCTCAGGGTTGGCGCCTTCCTTGTCTATTTTATTGACTGCTACCACCATGGGCACATTGGCAGCCTTGGCATGATGGATGGCCTCTATGGTTTGCGGCATCACGCCGTCATCGGCAGCGACTACCAAAACCACCAGGTCAGTCACTTTGGCGCCGCGCGCACGCATGGCGGTAAAGGCTTCGTGACCCGGTGTATCCAGGAAAGTCACCATGCCGCGGTCGGTTTCCACATGATAGGCGCCGATGTGCTGGGTAATGCCGCCCGCTTCTCCGCTGGCCACACGTGCCCGACGGATCGCATCGAGCAGTGAGGTTTTACCGTGGTCGACGTGGCCCATGACGGTGACAACGGGTGCGCGCGGCAAGCTCGGGACATCTCGCAATTCGTCTGCAGCGAGGAAAGCTTCCGGGGTATCCAGTGGCGCAGGTTTGGCGACGTGCCCCATTTCCTCCACCAGAATCATGGCGGTTTCCTGATCCAGCACCTGGTTGATGGTGACCATGCTGCCCATTTTCATCAGCACCTTGATGACCTCGGCGGCCTTGACCGCCATTTTGTGGGCGAGATCGGCGACGCTGATGGTTTCCGGTACCAGGACTTCATAAACGATCGGCTCGGTCGGTGCACTGAAAGTCGTATTGACGTCTGCGTCCGGCTTGTGACGGCCGCCACCTTTGCGGTTGCGCCAGGCGTCACCACCGGTGTCACCGCGTGATTTGATACCACGTTTCTTGGCCTGCAGGTCGCTCCAGTTGGAGTCTTTTTCTTTTTTGGCGGGCGCTTTGGCGGCCTTGGGTTTTTCCCCGGGCTTGGGGGTGGGTTTGTGCAGGGTGCCTTCTGTCGCCACCGGTTTTGGTGCGGCGGCTAGCTGCGCTGCTTCAACTGCAGCCTGGGTTTCTGCTTCCAGAGCCAGTTTGCGTTGTTGAATGCGTTCCTGTTTTTCGCGCAATTCATCCGCCTGACGCGTATGCAAAGCGGAATGGCGGCGCGCTTCTTCAGCTCGTAAAGCGATTTCCTTCTCGTCCAGAACCGGTTTCTTGACGCGAATACGCTTGGCGGGGGCTGCAACGGGTTCGGGCTCCGATTCCTTGGGCGATGCCTTCTCAGCGATTGCCTCGGCAGGTTCAGGCTGAACAGGTTCGGATTTAGCAATCGGTTCGGCTTCGACGGCAGGAGGTGTCTCAATGATTTCCGTATCGGTGGTTTCCGCAACCGGTACGATCACCTCGGCTGTAACCGCTTCGATAACAGTTTCCGGTTCGACGGGTGCCGGGATTGTTTCGACTGGTGTTTCCTGCGAAGGAGGCGTCGCTACCTCTTCAGTCGGGACGACTGCATCGCGCTTGACCAGCACACGTTTTTTACGCACTTCCACTTGAATGGTTCGAGATTTACCCGTGCTGTCAGCTTTCTTGATCTCGGTCGTTTCCTTCCGGGTCAAGGTAATCTTGCTTTTTGGTTCTCTGACGCCATGTTTCTTGCTGAGATAATCAAGCAGGCCGGCTTTGTCCTGTTCGGTTACCGTGTCATCGGCAGCGGATTTTTCCACGCCGGCAGCGCGCAGCTGCTCCAGCAGTAAGTCAGTGGGTAGCTTCAGTTCCTGGGCGAATTGCTCTACATTCATATATGGGCCGTCAGGGCTTTCTGTGCAATAGGGTTATGCGAACCACGGGGCGCGTGCCGCCATGATGAGTTTGGAAGCGCGTTCGGTGTCCATGTCGACCATATCCACCAATTCATCCACGCCGAGTTCTGCCAGATCTTCCGAGGTGATAATGCCTTTGGCAGCCAGCGCGTGCAGAATTTCGTTGTCCATGCCTTCGAGCGACATCATGTCCTCGGCAACATGCTCGACCTTTTCTTCGCTGGCAATGGCTTCGGTAAGCAGCGCGTTGCGAGCACGGGCGCGCAATTCGTTGACCAGATCTTCGTCGAAACCTTCGATCTCCAGCATTTCGTTGATAGGTACGTAGGCGACTTCTTCAACTGAACTGAAGCCTTCCTGTACCAGCACGTCGGCAATTTCCTCGTCTACGTCGAGCTTATCGATAAACAAGGTGCGGATGGAAGTCGCTTCACTCTCATTTTTTTGCTGGGCTTCTTCAACGGTCATGATGTTGAGTTCCCAGCCGGTGAGTTCGGAAGCCAGGCGGACATTCTGGCCGCTACGGCCAATGGCCTGCGCCAGCTGTTCCTCCTCGAGCACCACGTCCATGCTGTGCTTGTCTTCATCCACCACGATGCTGCTGACTTCCGCAGGTGCCAGCGCATTGATGACAAACTGGGCTGCTTCGGGCGACCACAAAATGATGTCGACGCGCTCACCTGCGAGTTCGCCAGTCACGGCCTGGACACGTGATCCGCGCATACCGACGCAGGTGCCAATCGGGTCGATGCGCGGGTCATTGGACTTAACCGCTATCTTGGCGCGGGCACCGGGGTCACGTGCAGCCCCCTTGACTTCAAGCAGGCCTTCCTCGATTTCCGGAACTTCCAGTTCGAACAGTTTGGCAATGAATTCGGGGGCCGTGCGTGACAGAATCAATTGCGGGCCGCGGCCGCCGCGTTCCACGCGCAACAAAAAGGCGCGCACGCGATCACCCACGCGCAGGTTTTCCTTGGGGATCATCTGGTCGCGCGGTAACAAGCCCTCAATCCTGCCTGACTCGATAATTGCGCTGCCGCGTTCCATGCGCTTGATGGTGCCAGTGACCAGATATTCCTTGCGCAGCAGAAAATCGTTGAGTATCTGCTCACGCTCGGCATCGCGAATTTTCTGCAAGATGACCTGTTTGGCCGCCTGTGCCCCGATACGGCCGAATTCGATAGGCTCCAGCATCTCTTCGATAAAGTTTTCGAGCTGGATGTCAGATTGCTGTTGTTGCGCTTCGGACAGGCTAATCTGGCGATCGGGAAACTCGATCATGTCGTCAGCCACCACCTCCCACACCCGGAACGAATCGTAGTTGCCGGTTTCACGGTCAATCGACACGCGCGTTTCCACATCTTCCTGGAAGCGTTTTTTTGTGGCTGATGCCAGCGCCATTTCCAGGGCGCTGAACACAATTTCCTTGCTGACATTTTTTTCTCTGGCCAGCGCATCCACCAGTAACAAAATCTCGCGGCTCATAAAAAAACCTCCGGCCAACCTATTTTATAATTACAGATCGGGGATCAGGCGCGCTGTATCCATGTTGGAAAAATCCAGCATGACAGCTTGCCCGTCCACGTCCAATTCAATTTGCGTCATACTGGCACCGCGAATTACCCCGGCAAACCTGCGTTGCCCGGCAATGGCCATGCGCAGTTTGATCTGCACTTTTTCACCCGCAAAACGACGAAAATCCTCCAGTTTCTTCAAAGGGCGATCCAAGCCGGGCGACGATACTTCAAGATGCTCGTAAGCAATGTTTTCAACCACCAGCCAGTTGGACAGGTGATTGCTCACTGCAGTGCAGTCATCCAGCGTAATGCCGCCCTGCTTATCGATAAATACGCGCAATAGCCCGCTTTTTGCAGACATGGACATATCCACCAATTCGTAGCCAAGGCCGTTAAGCGTCGTTTCCAGCAGCGTTTCTAAGGTCATTCACGTTCCACAAACAAAAAATGGGCCAGAGCCCATAACAAGCCGCGCATTATATCAGCAAAGGGGGTTGTTTGAAAGTGTTTGGCAAGCAGCAAGGCGTGAAGCCGGATGGTGCCCGGAGCCGGAATCGAACCGGCACGCCGTTTAGGGCGAGGGATTTTAAGTCCGCGTCTTATTGCGTAAAGTTTAATAAGTTATTGAATAATAAAGAAACATCGTGCACAAATTTCCCGCATTATTTGTTCATGCGCTACCCTGTGCACAATTTTGTGCACATTTCACCCCTTCTTCTCCAAAGGTTTCGCGTTGACCACATGCCCCGTAATTTGTCAATATTTTTGTATATATCTGCTTTTCTTTTTTGTCTCAGCCTCAAGGGCTCCAAACATTAATAATGAAATTATAGTGGCCTTCTTGGGTGACGATGGTCCCCATGGGAATGCCGACTACTACTACGAGGGGCTCAATCGATTAGGCTCGGATTGCGTTACACTGTAACGCAATCACACGTTAATGGTCATGCGAGCTTACCTCACCCCGAATGATGAAAGATAATGTTGTTGTGGTGCGGGGTTGCCGGAAGGATTCAAGGTTACCTGGGAATTTGCTCGGAAGCCCACTTCCCATCTCGCTATTTGATCATTTCAGGCCGATGCCGGTGCCTATTGCCACGCGGGGGTTGCATTGACCGACCATGTAAGCGCATCGACTATTTGATAGCAGGCGAAGCGGTGTCAGCGCCAAAAAGCAGAGGGGCGCGCTTGCCTCGAATCGGGGCTGAATCAGTCTATTCACGCCAAAATCAGGGATCGGCTGCCGCAACGGCACACATGAAACGGGCTGCAAACGCTCGTCTTCCAGTAAATCGCTAAACCGGGGTGGTTTCCAAAAAGATATTTTCTATGAGGCTCGATCGCGCTCGGAACCGGGCGTCAAGCGGACTTACCTGAGGTGCTGGCCTGGTATAGGTCGTCGTGCCGGCCATCGCTTTGTTGTGCGGCACCATGATGGTCATGGCCATGGCAATCATGGATCATGAACCAGGTAGTGGCGTTGCGCAGGCGGGTGAGTCAGGCGGGGCGGGGGTGCTCCTGGTCGAGTTCGTTGATGACGGAATGGACTTCAGATGTATGGCCCGATCATGGACCTTGATGACCTGGATTCGATCGGATCTTGGTATGGCCGCCAACCTGCCAATTAACACGGCCCCGTGCAGGTAGCGCTTCGTACCGTCCGTACGGCCAATTGTTTATTGATCCGGCCAGTTGAAGTTTGAAGTTTTCATGCTGCATATTTCACGCGCGCATCCTGGAAATATTTTTTGACGCGTTCAGGTGAATTCTCCAGTGTCTGCATGTGCTCGGTTGTCGCGGCTTTCAGCCTGGCTTTAGTACGCACCGGAACCTTTGAATAAATAGCCTGTTTCAAGTCAGCGTTAAGCCGCTCTTCCGGGTTCAATTCCGGGCTGTAGCTGGGCAGGTAAAACAACTCGATCTGGTCTTTATGCGTCTCCACCCATTGCTTGACTGGCTTGCTGTGATGCACCCGCAGGTTATCCAGAATCAGGAACACTTTCTTCCCCGCGTCCTGGACCAGCGCTGCCAGAAACTCGATCAGCCTGTCCGAGTTGAATGCCTCATCAATGATCATCCAGCGCGTCTTGCCCTGGTTGGTGACGGTGGCGATCATCGACAGCTTCTGGCGCGTGCCGCCCACCGCAAACGTCACCGGTGTTTTACCCGCCGGTGCGTAACACCGGCCCCGCACATCGGTGTTCACGACCGCTGTCTCGTCGCCCCAGTGAAACTCGGCACCTTCGGACTTGGCGCGTTTCTCAATCTCTGGGTATTGCTGGTCTAGCCACTCCTGCACGGCCACTGGCCGTTGCTCATAGGCTTTCTTGATCGGCTTTCGCGGGGTAAATCCCCAGCGTCTGAGGTAGTTGCCAACGCCCCGTACTGATAGCTTGATACCGCATTCGCGCTCAATCAGCTGCATGACGGCTGCCCGGTTCCACAGCGCAAATTCCATCTTCAACTGTTCGGGCCGCTTGTCGCAGATGATTTGCCGAACCCGGCGCTCTTGTTCATCAGTCAGGTGGCGACCTTTGCCAGCTTGTCTGCCGCGTGGTGTGGGCTTGAGCGTTTCCGATCCGCCCTGTGCGTAGCGGTCAATCGCGCTACGCACGGTCGGGTAGGAGAGCCCACTCAACTCGACAATACGCATCACACCCATTCCTTTGCGATGTAATCGCACGACCTGTTTACGCCGTTCGTGCAGTTGCTCCAATGTTTGAAATCTTGCGTCTTCTTTATCCATGCAGGTGGGACTGAAATACTTTGCCTAAGTTCAATCTTCATCGTGCCGAGTCAATAGCGCGTTCCGCTGTAGAAAACCACGGAGTATCCATTGATGCTTTTTGACTTCAAGAAAAGAAAAGCCTCCAGGTTGCATGAGAAGGCACAGCAGCTGGAAAAAGAATGCAAAATCGACGAGGCCATCGCGAAGTATCTTGAAGCGATCGCCCTCGATCCGGAAAAATCGGAGAGCTATTACAACCTCGGGCTGATCTACAAATATCAGGGCGAGTGGCAGAAATCGTTCGAGTTCAATCAGAAGGCCAACGAGTTGCATCCGGAAGATGAGGCGGCCAGATGGAATCTGGCCATCGCGCCGCCACCGCGCTCAGGAATTGGGCGGTGGCCCGTAAGATGTGGGAAGAGAACGGGATCACGCTGACAGGAAGCGCGGGGCCAATCGAAATGGATTTCGGCATGACGCCTGCACGCCTGAATCCGGATGAAAATGGCGAAGTCGTATGGGCGACGCGCATTGATCCTGTTCGTGCACGCATCGACAGCATTCCTTTTCCCGAGTCTGGTTTTCGCCACGGCGATGTGGTGTTACACGACGGGGCAGCTGTCGGCTACCGCAAGCTGGAGGCGCATGAATATCCGGTGTTCAACGTGTTGGAGCTGTTCGAGCGCTCCGGCTACACGACGTGCGTGGCCACGGTATCGGTGGAGTGCGATTCGGATCTGGATGCGCTTGAAAAGGACTTCTCTGCCATACAAAGTCACTACGAGGATTGGACGCGGAATGTTCGAACACTTTGCAGGGCGTGCAGCGAAGGGCAGCCGCATGCGCAGCACGATCACGAACTGAAGGACGAATGGTTCCCGGAAAGACGCCTCGGTATAGCAGTTTATCCCGGTGACGACATACAACAGATACTTGCAAACTGGCAGAAAAAAACTGCAGGGCGGGTTTTGTCTATAGAACCAGAAATCATGCACTAACTATTTCTTGTGGCCGATCTTGCAAGCGCCCGCCCGCTTTCAGCCAGCCAGTTTAGTCACACGCTGAACGGCTGCTTTGCCAGCACAACCAGCCATTGGCTAACGATCCGTGAATATCTGGATCTGGCAAACAACTGCCCATCGCTTAGGTGTAGTAGTTCCGACTTGTCTGACATTAGGGCCTTGCCAAAGGGAGGTGTTTCTTGTGAGCTGTCAAAGCGCCACCGCATAATAGGGGACGATGCTGCCAGCAACACAGGTGGAACCAACTGCAACGCCTTCGGCGATAGCCTTTCCAGTGGCGAGGTCGTCGTTGTCGATCTTGCGATCCATCTCCTGGACAACCCGCAGGGCAGGTTTGCGAATTCAACCACGTGCGTAATGGAGGGCGCGAACTGGCTCTACCGCTATCACGCGATACCCCATCTCGCTACCGGCTTTGGGATTATGGGAACGACCGAATGGTCAGAACCGCTTGTGCCGGTCATCATCACAAAACCATAACACAATTGCGGTATCTTCAAATTAGCCAATATTTTGATGCTTCACCCAGTTTATTGAAAGTCATTACTTAGTGGCCTTGCCATGCTAACCCAAGCCAAACCCATCATTGCCGAAACCGAAAACAAGAAGACGCATCAGCACATTGCACGCAGTCTTCTCATTGACACGCCCGTTGCTTCACCCGAGGAAACCAACGATGCGATTTTTCAACTATTCACGCAAAATCCCGACCTCAACGGCCTTCCCATTGTCGAAAATGCTCGGCCTATTGGATTGATTAACCGAAATATGTTCATGGACAGCATTGCGCGCCCCTTCCGTCGCGAAATATTTGGCCGCAAGAGCTGTATTGCATTCATGGACAAGACCCCGCTTATCGTTGAACAAGATACCAGCATCCAGGATTTAAGCTTTCTGGTTGTGAAAGCGGGCAGAAAAGCGCTGACTGATGGCTTTGTGATTACCTCGGGGGGCGACTACCTTGGCATGGGAGAAGGGCACGATCTCGTTCGTGCCATTTCTGAACTGCAAGCGAAAAAAAATCAGCTTGTGATGGAAAGCATTGATTATGCGAGCGTCATACAAAAATCCTACCTGCATTCATCCAAGGATGACATGGCCCTGTCACTTCAGGACTATTGCGTTCACTGGGAACCGCGCGACATTGTCGGCGGAGATTATTATTACTTCTCCAAATTTGACGACGGTTTCTTTTTCGCCATCATAGATTGCACTGGACATGGTGTTCCGGGCGCATTCATGACACTCATTGTGGCGTCGACACTTGACCAAGTCCTGCCACATGAAACCAGGCACGACCCGGCCGCCATTCTTTCAAAGATGAACAGAATTATCAAAACCTCTCTCGGGCAGATTGACAAGAAGACAGAAACAGTCGCACGCCTCAGCATCGCAGCGGAAGACGCGGTGGAGGATCAAGTGCAATCCGACGACGGGATGGATGCCGCATTTTGCTGGGTTAACACGCAAACCAATCTCATGACCTACGCAGGCGCAAAAACCGCAATCTTCCATATTCGCGAGGGTGACACAGAAATCTCCGTGTTGGATGGCGATCGCAAGGGCGTAGGGTACGCAAATACTCCGATGGATTTCAGTTGGACAAACAAGGATGTCTCCTTGGAAAAAGGCACTTGTATCTATGTTACGACTGATGGAATCATTGACCAGATTGGCGGGAACAACAATATTGCTTTCGGCAAGCGGCGCTTGAAAGAACTGCTATTCAACTGGCACAAAGAATCCATGCCAGAGCAACAAAGAAAACTCCTCGAATCATTTTGTGCCTATCAAGGCGAGCAACCCAGAAGAGACGACGTGACCTTCTTTGGCTTCAGATACTAAAAACACTTACACCACAGGAACATTTCCAAATGCAGCTTGACCAGTTCAACGCCTTTCGAGATTCCGCACACCAAGCGGGAGTCATATTTTTCTACACCGGCTATTTTTCACAAAGCATTATTTCCGCAATGGCCGATTCAGTCAAACATAAATTGGCATTGGATGAAACGAGCGGCACGACAGCCCGAAAAGTATTTTCGACATTCGTCGAAATGGCTCAAAACGTCATTCATTATTCCGAAGACCATTTGACCGATGAAGACGCCACAGATAATGAAATGCGCTTCGGAACGGTGGCCGTGGGTCGTGAAAATGAAAAGTATTTCATCGTTTGCGGCAATGTTGTGGACAAGAGCAAGATACCCATGTTGCGCGATAATTTAAATAGCATTCGCGCCATGTCCCTGGATGAAATCAAGACGGCATACAGGCAGCAACTGAGGTCAGAAAGTGAAGTGGCGGGCAAAGGCGCTGGTTTGGGTTTCTTGACGCTAGCCAGAGACGCTGCCGCGCCTATCGAATACTTTTTTGTGGATATGCCTGAAAAGAATGAGGCGAACTCATTTTTCTATTTGAAGGCAATCATTTAATGCAAGCAAAGGAGTAAAAATGGACGACTATTACGTGCCCGCAAGCAGCAGTTCTCCCGAAATTGATTTCAGGTTCTCGCAGAACACGCTGAGCATTAAAGGGGAGTCCTACCCCGAAAATGCAGCGGCTTTTTATGGACCGATCCTATCCAGCCTAAAGTGTTATCTCGGATCTTTGCAAGAAGGTTGCGCCGAAATCAATGTTGAATTGAAGTACTTCAACAGCAGCAGCACTAAAATCCTGCTCAATTTATTCGAGATACTCAACAATTCGGTACTTGCCGGTAACGAGATAACGTTGAACTGGTATTACCATGAAGATGACGACACCATACTCGAGTTTGGTGAAGACCTTTATTCCGATTTTGGTTCGTTGACATTCAATCCCATCGCAGTTACAAATGCCTGATTTCGATTTGTTTGCTGCGGAGAAATCCGTGATTCAGGACATATCCATCAATCTGCAGCGCGAATATCTTGGCATCGAGGATGCCAGGCGACTGCTGGAGAAGCTCCTTGGTCATTATGAAAGGCTGCTACGGGAGACGCAGCAACTAATCAAAATAAGCGATCGAAAAGCGCGCGAACTCAATCGAGTCAATCACAAGCTGCAGCAACTGTCCAAGGATCTTGAGTTTCAAGCAACACACGACGCACTTACCAGTGTATACAACAAAGGCGCCATTACCGAAATAATTCAGGATCTCCTCTCCATGGGCGATTTTACACTCATTCTGTTTGATATTGACCACTTCAAAAAGGTGAACGACACCTATGGGCATTTGGTTGGTGATCAAGTATTGAGTCTGGTAGCAAATCTGGTGGAGGAAAACCTCAAGCATAAGGATTATATTGGCCGCTTCGGCGGAGAGGAGTTCGTGGTTATACTAAGCGAGACCCCTATGACACAGAGTGTCGTGATGGCCAGCAGCCTGCTTAAGATTATCGAAAATGTTGCCCTGATTGTGGATGGCATTCAGGTGAAGGTGACTGTCAGCATGGGGCTCACAATGTGCAAAAAAAACGAATTATTTGCAGATGTGTATGCCCGCGTCGATAAACTGCTCTATGCTGCTAAACAGGGCGGAAGAAACAGAATTGAGGTTTAAATCAGCACGCCGGTTATCTGCCGCCACCCTGTTCAAACGGAAATGGCAGAATAACAACGCTATCGTTGTGTCGGAAACACTCGACCAGTACAGCATTTATTCGCCAGGCAAACCGACAAGCACTCGAAGCCGCGCTTTGGTTTTTGTGTATCGATCCAGCCGCCAGTTTTGCATGATTGAAATAGCCAAATCGAAATCGTCGTAGGGCAGCTCGTACAACGCTGCCAAATCGAATTTTTCCTTCAGACACAGCGCCCGGATCAGTTCTTTAAAAACGGCATGATGAGGATTGTCCGGGTCGCTGGCAAGGCACTGCTCGAGTTGTTTCAAGGTATTCATCTTGGTTTTCATCTCCCCTCCTCGTGAAACGGTTTCGTATGGCACCAATGACGGTTTGGACTGTACTACACCCAGATTGCAATCGTCACCATCGATTGAGTCAGCCGGATGCGCATGTACGGGTTATATTTTGTCGTCATCGATGCACGCAACTTTCAGTGAGCGAAAACATGTCGTCTTGTCCGAGAGCCCAGTGGGATGAGAGATTACACTGACTCCCGTTAATCGAGATGGCGCTCCAGAGCAAGTGGTTCGGCAGAACGCCGACCCGCCTGTCATCCCTAAACCTAGCGGTGTGTATTCCGATGAAAACCGCCAGTCATACCGACCCCAAACCCGCCCCTTGTTCCGATGAGGTTCTGCCAGCAGGTTTTTAATTATGGGTATCCGTATTTTGCGGTTGATTTCCCAATTTTAGGAGTCAGGCGTTTTTGTTGTGTAAAACGTATTTTGCGGTTGACTATGGCCCAGAATCTGCCTGCTGTAACCATATTAATAAAACGTATTTTGCGGTTGAAATGACAAACTTGACCGGCAAGCGCTACTGCCGCTAAAGGGCTACGCAGCGAAGCGGTTAGGTGTAGCGACCCGAAATCCAAACCGCCGCGACCTGCAATCCATCTGCTTCGGCCAACACCATTTGCAACCGACGCAGCTATTTTCTTACCATCTGGCAAATCGTGGCGACCCTGTAAGGCGGGTAGTTCTCCTCATGCCTCAGTCATCCCGGTGTCATGTTGCGTGTATAGCATAGCCTTGACGCACTTCCCTCCCTGCGTCCTTTGGGTCCTTATGGGCGCCTTTTGCGGCGCCCGTTTTTTTGAAGCATGCGACAACCGGTCAGCGGCAGCTCCCCATGTCATCAGGCCATCACATTCTCCCGCGGCACTCTGCGCATGGCCCAACCCCAAAGCTACGACGAATTTCTGCAAAAAATCCATCCGGTTCGCCACAGCGCATCGCTGCTGCGTTTTGCGGGGATGTTTGTGGTGGCGTTTTTCCTGCTGCAGTGGGGTTATCAGGCTCTCAGCGATACGGCGCTCTACCGGTTCTACCTGGAAACGCTCACGGTGCGGCCCAGCGCGGCCATGATCCAGCTGATTGCGCCGGCAGACGGGGTGGGCGCAGAAGGCCAACACCTGGCGTGGCCGGGCGGCAGGCTGTCGATACTCAACGGCTGTGACGGCGCCGAGGCGATGGAATTGTTGATGGCCGCCTTTATTGCCGTTGCCGGCAGTTGGCGCATGCGCCTGAGTGGCATCGTATTCGGCAGCGTGCTGATCTATGGATTGAACCAAGTGCGCATCGTGGCCCTGTACTTTGCCGTGCGTCACGATAAGTCGCTGTTCGAACTGAACCACGGACTGGTCGGGCCGCTGATCATCATCGCCGTGGCGTGGGCTGTTCTTCGTCTGGTGGATAGGCCGTAGTGCATCGACAGAACCTGTTTAACGCGGCGCTGACGTTCGCCGTGACCGCGGGTGGGCTGGCCTGGCTCGCTTATCACTTCGCCGCGCCCCTGATCGAACTGCTGCTGCCGCTGTTCCGCAGCGAACTGCATCTGCTCCTGCCGGCATTCCATATCGACTTCCTGGGTGGGCGCATCGAGCACAACGAAGCTGCGGTGGCGTTAACCGCGACGCTCACCGAATACCGCGTGGTATTGGGGCAAATCTTCCCCAGCGGCGCATCAGTCACTGCCTCGACCCTGACCGCACATGCCTGGGTGCATCCGGTGTTAATCCTCGCGCTCGCCGCCAGCTGGCCCAACATCGCGCTCAAGCACCGGCCCGGGCTGATGGTGCTGTGCCTGCCCGTGGTGCTGGCAGAGATGCTGGATATCCCCTTGATCCTGTGGGGCGCAGTGGAAGATGTGCTGTACTGGCAAGCCGACCCCACCCGCATCAATGAATCCCTCGGCTCGCGCGTGCAACACTTCCTCGACGGCGGTGGGCGCTACGTGATTCCTATTGTGCTGGCACCACTGGCGATTGCCTTGTTTTGCAAACTTGTATTCCCTCGCAAGATTGCCCACGGCAAACAGTAACGAATAGACCGAACGGGCTACGGTTAGGTCAGCACACCAGCATAGGCCGGTAACATTCTCCCACTAAAGTCTTGCGTCAAGAGGAGTCATTTTTTCGCAATCTAATAAATTTTGTTCCGATCGTAATCGATCAAAATCAGGGGGAGCGCAATGCCACATCTGCTGCGCAGGATTGTCTTTGTCGCAGTCGCGTGGCTGGTCGCAGCTGGCCCGCTGCAGGCTGCCAGCGTCTATCAGGCGCCTGCTAACAACGCGGTCCAATGGCTCAATTCCCAGCAAAATCCAGATGGAAGTTGGGGCTTGATCTACGAGGAGCAGTTCCTCGTTACCTCCGAAGTCGTGCGCGCGCTTGCCGCCTATCAGCAAAAGGGGGCGACCTACTATAAAGGCGCTACCTGGCTGGAGAATCACAACCCGATTAATGTTGACTATCAAGCGCGGACAATTCTCGCACTGAAGCCGCAAGGCGAGTTGGTCAACGACAACATCGCTTTTTTGCAGAGCGCACAAAACCTGATGATAACTGGCAACGGTGGTTGGGGTGTGTCATCGGCATACCAAGGTGCTGCAATGGATACCGCACTCGCACTTCAGGCAGGCTTCGTCGCCGGTGGTATCGGAAACTATGGAAGCGCGACGTCTTTTCTCAAATCCATCCAACTTGGGGGCACCTCCGACAAAGGGTGGGCGATCGGCGACAACACTGCTAGCGATCCCATCGTGACGGCTCTAGTAGGGCAAGCGCTCGTCCCATACCGGGCGACCGATTCGACCTTGACCACGCCGATTGCGAGTGCGGTTGCCACGCTTAATACCCAAGTCAACAGTACTTCGCCCGTTGCCGTACAGGCGATCACCGTTCTGGCGCTGCTGCGTGATAATCCGGCCTCAAGCACGGCGGCTAACTTGTTAGTCGGCCTCATGGGTAGCCAAGGCACCGGCGGCGATTGGCAAGGCGATCTCTACACCACGGCGCTTACAACCGCGACGGCAAGATCGATCTCGCGTTATTTGAGACGCGGCTTATCAATCCGGGTCCTTATTCTTCGTCGTGGGACTACGCAGGAGGTGACATACGGTTGCTCAAGAATACTTCGGCGGGGGGGCTAATCAACTTCGCCGAGGATACGAGTATTCCTTTTTCTAGCAGTGGGAGCGTTCTCAATTACGGCGGTACAGTGGGCGATTACGACAACGATATGAATGTCGATTTGCTGATCGCCAACCGCGACGGAAACTGGGCGCCGAGCGATCCTTTTACTGCGCTCTATCACAACAATGGCAATGGGAGCTTTTCTAGTGTTGGGCTGCCCGCGGGGATTGAAGCGCTTAGCCCAGGTACGCAGAATTTCCTGGCGGGATTTGCAGATTTGAATGGGTTCAAACTCGGTGGTGCTTCGCCTGCCGCCACTGCTGGCGGTGTTCAACTGGGTAATTTGGTTGGCGCCCTCACGGCTTTTAATCCAGGAGATTCGGGCGCATCCCCGACGTCATTCAGCAACCAATCCGGGCTTGGCGTGGGTGCATTTCCGGGTGCCGCTGGGGGTTTTCTGATCTATCCGAACAAGACCAATACAAACCAAATGCAGCAGGTTTACTCGAAACCTTGAGCATATGACAGACACAGAGAAACAGGGCTTGAGGCGGCGTGTCTACCTGTTAATATTCCTCCAACTTCTGGTTCCTGGAATTGGCTTCGGCATAGTTATATTTATCATTTCGCTGTTCAGAACTGGCAGTGTTGCTGAGTACACTCGCTTCGCTGCCTTGTTTGCTTTTTTCGTGTTTCTTGTGGGTGGGATTCTTCGGGTATTCCTGGTCTTCGTAGTAAATCGTTGGAGGAGTCGAAAGGGTCTGGATGACATTTATTGAAGGCATAAAGGTACCCCCGCCTTTTCGCCGAGAGTTTTTGAATTCGCGCATCTTATGCCTTTGAGCACGCATGGCATGGCCTTGCGTGCGGGCAGGTGTCCAGAGCGACAGACATCACCATCCCTTATGCGAACCCGAGCGGGCGCGCAGCGGTACGCCTACCGAGCCAGCAGAGGCAGCACCATCGACGAACTGGTGGCAGGCTATACTTACCAGGGCGGCAAGCTGACCCCGGTGATGTTCCAGCACGATCAGGTGATGAGCGTGGTGGCGGCGACCCAGCCGAATGGCGGCACGCAGGAAGCATTTACCTTCTGGGCGTTCGGCGAGACGCAATCGACGACCGGCACGCCGGTCAGCCGGCTCAAGTTCACGGGGCGTGAAGATGACGGAACGGGCTTGTATCAGTACAGAGCCCGATATTACGATCCCACCATCGGCAGATTCATCAGCGAAGACCCGAAGGGGTTTGCGGGCAGCGGCAGCAACTGGTACGCCTATGTGGGGAATAATCCCATCAATGCCAATGATCCGAGTGGGTTTGATACACAAATTAGCGGTTCAGTTGGGGGTACCGTGGCAGCAGTTATACTTGGCCTTGGCGGAAATATTTCTTTAGGGATATCTGTACCAGATGACCCCAAAAACTGGCGCGGCTATCAAGTGTTTGGTAGTGCACAGGTGAATGGAATGGGCGGAGGCGGGGGATATTTAGGATATGGGTATAGCGGAAACATGTCCACGTCCAAAGGGCCGCTCAAATCGGTATTTAGCACAGACAGTGGTTGGTATGCAGAAGTAGATGCTGGACTTGGACCTATATCTTTTGGTGGGAGCGTTCAGGGTCCAAAAGGGAGCCTACCAAACTCAGGTGGTGTTTCGATACCTAGGGTCGGCGAAGGTGTGGGAATCTGGGTTGCGCCATTGGGGAGTTATGGATCGGCTTCAATGGTATCCCCAACGCTAGGAAATATAGTAGACGGTTTGCAGAATTTATTCAGTTATTCGCAAAATTCATCTGTAACCACGCACCCATTCGGTAATACGATTCCTGCGCAGCCTACTGGACATGTCAGTTGGGAAGAGGTGACGGACAATCCAGCATCAGGTGCGGCAGGCGGTTTCCTGCTCTATCCGAATAAGCCCAACACCAACCAGATGCTTGGCGTCTATGCCAAACCCTAAATGAAGCGCAATACCATCATGATCACAATAGTTGTGGTGACAAAGCCCCACAATAAAAATTGAAATGTCCCGAAACTACGCTGACTTGTACCATAAGCTTCTCCTCCACCTTCTAAAGGGGTTCATGACTATTGGATTGATAGTCTTTATGGGTATGCTTCTATTGGCCTGCATTGATGTAATTTTTAGGCGAGGAACTCTATGGGGCTACGATTGGTGGTCTATAGTATTTAGCGCGCTCTTATCAATTTTATGCGTTGTTATTAGGCACGTGGCAGTTGTAGCACTGTCAAAAAGTTGAACAGTCGCAACGGTGATCGGACAGAAGCTGGGCGAGACGCCTGCAAGTTCATCGGGTTCCTCCTCTCCGTTCGCGCCCACCGCAGGCGCTTCGTTCAATGACCTGAGCGGCGGTGCCAGCTTCGGGTCAGGCGCAGCAGGAGGTTTCCTGATTTATCCGAACAAGCCCAATACCAACCAGATGCTGGGAGTCTATGCCAAACCCTGATAGCCCCGATCAGATGAAGAAGATGGTCTCAAGTGCAGCGTGGACATTGTTTGTAATATTGTTGAGTGTGCTCGTTTTATCAGGCTACGGAATTGTAATAGTCTTTGGCCTGCCGTGGCCCGGGCCTCCCGGTAGTGGAAGTGTCGCTGTCGCAACAGGATGGTTAGCGATGTTAGTCGCTCCCGTGCTCACGCTAGTTACCCTTATCCTTTTGATTCCATATGCACATCGAAACATAGAATATGGGCGCAAGCTGACCGCTGCCTTTAAAACATCAATGATCGCTGGTGTTGCACTAGGGTTCATGGCAAGCCTTTTGTTATTAGGGCCGAGCTTATGGCGTGGCCACTATTCCGTGTGGTGGGGAGGTGCGCTAAGTTTGCTTCTTGTCACCATTGCGTTTGGCTCAAGTTTTGTGGGATTGTTGCGATTCTTACCGTGGCGACGCGGTAAGCGGCAAAACTTCACGTGAGGTGGCAGCTGGTGGTGGAGTCCGGCGATCTATCAGTACAGAGCCAGGTATTACGATCCCACCATCGGCAGATTCATCTCGGAAGATCCGAAGGGGTTTGCTGGGGTGCGGGAGTGTTTCAGCGGACTGTGCAGCAGGGGAGAAGCTTCGATGCGGTTTTTGATACGAAGCAGACTTCCGCTTCGGCCCTGATTGATTGGGGGCGTTCGTATATTCAAAATAATAGACTTTTTGGAGCATCCGGTAATGCCTCTCTCGCTGAAACTGCGTATTCCACTAGTTGTTTGGCTTAACCACGAGGCTTTTTACAGTCCGCAAACTGTGTTTTTTTTGGGTTCATGAAGGCCAATAACGGCGCGGAGTGGTTTTATTTTGCGGACTGAAAACCGGGGTTATTTCGTTGTGATCCACAAAAAATCGGGTATCCGTATTTTGCGGTTGAAGTCAGGTTAAATCTCGCCCAGCTCGACCCACCGCGTCAGTGTTGATATATTCACGCCGTAGTTCTTCGGTACTTGTGTTGATCGCTCGTTGCAGGGTCGTAGGTAGTGCGATAAACATGTGTCCAGGCCGCGAGCTAGTCCAAGACATGCACGCGCAGATTCGAATCGTTCACGTGGATTGTGACGCCCACTAGCGCCCCCGCCGATGGCAATCCATCGGCGGGTCATTATCGGAAGGGATGAACGGTTGCTGATTAAAGCAGGGATACCCGGAAGTTGTCAGCACAGCACACCTCGAAATTCGCAAGCTATTCAATGCTGCTGTTTGCGCCTACTTACCCAAGCCATGTTCGCCAACAGCAAGCTACCCATGAGAATAACGCCCCATTCCGGCAGCGTGGGAACATCGGTATCGTTGGCGGCAGCCACGGGCGCGTTGACCGTGCTGGAAACGGCGGCAGAATTGTTGGCGCCATTCGGATCGACCGCGTCCGACGACACATAGGCCGTGGCGCTGAGCGCACCCGTTGCCATGGGTGTGACAACAACCTGCAAGCCGGTGGCCGAGCCGCTATTCATGGTTCCCAAATTGCAGACAACGGTTCCGCTACTCGGCGTGCACGCGCCCGAGGCCGATACGAACGTAGCCGATCCGGCCAGGGCCAAGGTCACTACAGAATTGGGGGCGATGCCACTCCCTGGATTCGATGCCGTGAAGCTGTAAGTCAAATGGCTACCCGTCACAACCGGATTAGGCGTTGCGCTTAATATCACGGACATATCCGCTTGCGCGGTCGTGGCATTGGCGGTGTTGTAGGTACCGATATTCGCTAGGCCATGCGTCGCTATCGGGGTGGTTTGAGCCGCGCTGGATGTGGTGCCATTGCCCAGTTGGCCGCCGTTATTGGCGCCCCATTCCTGAATCGTCAAGTCAGCGTCTAGAGCAAGCACATGCCCGGCTCCCGCGGCAATGGCCACGGCCTTGGTTACGCCTAGCGATTGAACTGGGGTTGTGCTGTAAACCAGATTGCCGCTGCTGCCATTTCCCAATTGGCCATCGTAATTATTTCCCCAGGCCCATACCGTGCCATCTGATTTCACTGCCGTCGCAAAATATCTTTCGCCAGCAGCAATCGAAATCACATCGGTCAATCCGCTGACCTGTACCGGCAGATACCTGGAGCTAAGGGTACCGTCTCCCATCTGGCCGAACGAGTTGTATCCCCAAGCCCAGACGGTACCGTCTGACTTGAGGGCCAGCGCAGTATCATTGTCTACGGTGCCCGTTGCATCGCCAGCGGCGGCAATTGCGATGATATCGGTCAATACAGGCACCTGAATGGGGGTGTTCGATTCGCTGGCATTGAAAGCGTCGGTTACATTTGCCAGAATCCCCCAGGCCCAAACTGTGCCATCATTTTTGAGCGCAATGGAGCGCTTTCCTCCAGCGGCAATCGCGACGATGCCAGTCAAGCCAGTAACCTGCACGGGCGTCAGTTTATCCACATAAGTACCATCACCCAATTGCCCGTAGAAGTTATACCCCCAGGCCCACACCGTGCCGTCCGACTTCAGCGCCAGGGTATGATCATAGCCGGCGGCGGTGGCGGTTACGCCAGTTAGCGTAGCGACTTGTACGGGTGTGCCTTGATCGACGGTGGCATTGTTACCAAGCTGCCCGTAACCGTTATAGCCCCAGGCCCAGACGGTGCCGTCCGATTTTACCGCGGTATTGTGGAAATCCCCGGCGGCAAGGTCGGTGACGCCACTGCTTAAAGTGGAGATCGGGCCTGGATACGCGCGTACTACGCCCAAACTGCTCCCGTCACCCAGTTGTCCGTTGCCGTTGTATCCCCAGCTGACCACGCTTCCATTGGCCTGCAAAGCGACAGAGTGATACTCGCCGCCACCCACGCCACTCTCGGCCACATGTACCGCTTCAGCCGCATCCAATATGCCGGCGCCGCAAAGCAAAGGGGTGCAGTCGCGTCCGGTGCCGGTCGGAAACACCCGGGCCGTCTTTTGCAGCATGGCACGGACTTGCCGGAAGTTAAGCTTGCTCCGGGCGGAGAGCATGAGCGAGGCCACCCCGGACACATGGGGTGCAGCTTGGCTGGTGCCAACTATGGTTATATAGGCGTTGTCGTTGACGGCTGTTGTCGTGCCGCTGTCGCCCGTGGATTTGATCCAGTCGACGGGGAATCCCGTGTTCTCGCCGCCGGGCGCACTGAGTGCCAACACACTGCCATAGTTACTAAACTGGCTTTCGCCGCCTTGCCTATTTACCGAACCGACCGTTACGACATTGGCGCAATTGGCGGGCCAGGTATTACCTGCGTTAACACCATTGGTGCCATCGCCGTTGCCCGCCGCTGCGACTATGACTACATTCTTTTTGACGGCAGCGTTGATGGCAGCTTGAAGATCTGGAGGACAAACACCGCTGCCACCGAAACTTATGTTCAGTACCTTGGCAGGGTTGGGGTTGGTCGGCGTCCCGCCGCTCGCGATTCCAGCCACCCAGAGTATTGCGTCTCGAAGATCTGGCTCCGCTCCTTTCCCGCATTTCCCGGAGATTCGCACTGGGAGTATCTTGGATATCCAATTAACACCAGCAATCCCAAAGCTATTATTGCTGTTGGCGCCGACAATTCCTGCGACGTGCGTACCATGCCAAGAGCTTGGAATCATTGTTTGTCCCGGAGGAATGACGCAGCCACTAAGAGAACTCGGGTTTGCAGTAATATCTGCTTGTGTCACCCAGCTACCCGGATCGGTAGGATCGGCATCGCGACCGCTGCCATCACTCGCAATCACAGGGTCGCTTACAAAATCATAGCCAGGCACGGTGCGCCCAATAATATCGGCATGATTGGGCAGAATGCCGCCGTCCAGAACCGCGACCACAATATTGGTGCCGCCGATGTCGGTATCCCAAGCGGGCGGAAGGTTCACTCCGCCTGCTGATTGCTGGAAATTCCATTGCAAAGATTGATACAAGGCATCGTTTGGAATACGCATCTCGTAGCCTGTGAGGCTTGGACTCGCATACTCCACATCAGGGTGCTTCGCGATCTTATCTGCGATTATTTGCGCTTCCCGTGGCGTCATTGCACGCGGTAGCAAAAGAAGATGGTGTTCTTCGATGAGTTCGAGGCCGTCCGCCTTGCTAAGCTTGCGCGCTTCTACCTCACTGATGGGCGGATCTTCGTGAAGGACACGAATTTCATGGGACAAGCTTCTTGGCTTTAGCTTTAGGTTGACGCCCGCCGCTTTGCTAAGCTTGCGGACTTCTTCCGCGCTCATAGGCGCCTCTTCGCGCCGGTACTCCTTTGTCCCATTACCCCAGTCGTAGTGCCGATTTACATAGGTACGCACTTGAGGCTTGAGCGTAACCACAATTTCCGTGACGCTCGGCGTAGCCTCTTCCTTCTTGAGATCACGCAACATTGGGCCATGGAGAATGCCGGTTTCTTCACCCCAAGTTGGGCCGGCAAGTGAAAATAATGTTGAAATTGCAAGAACCACATAAAGGCAACGGCGAATCATTTTTCTTCTCCCTGGTGAGAAATCGTGGTCGCAGGCTAGCGCGGAAGCTATGAGAGTCATTCACTCATCTCCACGGGCGGGGTTCATCCGCCAGGATCGGCGTAGACGATGTCTTTGCGTTTCTTCAGGCGTTCCAGAATAATGGAAATCTGTGCAGGTTGTGTGAGGCCGTTTACACGAAATACGTGGTCTCCACGGCCTTTTTCAAACAAGTATGCAAGTGTCACACCCACGTCCTGAGAAAGACGCGATACAAAGGCAGGAAGGCTTGGATCGGCAACCGTTTCGGAAAACTTGACGATGACCTGAGGAAACTCGCTTGAATTAAATGTGCCATTTTCTACAGCTGAAATGACGTCACCACGCATTTGCAAGCGGTGCAATAGATCAGCTAACTGAAGATCCGGAAATAGACCATTTACCTGGAATACTTGATTGCCATCCGGCTCTTCATGGAGATACGAAAGCGTAACGCCCACATCACGGGTCAATGCGCCAATAAACTCGGGGGTGAATGGCGCTGTGACGCCGCTTGAGAATCGGACGATAACCGGAAAGGAGAAGTTTTTAACTTCCCCCGCGGCAACCGAAAGACCACTGAAGAACGATGAACATAGCAAAATTCCCATTCCGCCGCATATAGCCGATCGCATCGTTTTTCCTTCTCGCATTTGAACAAACTCGACAGTCATTAATGAAGAAGGGGTGGGGTGTTGGGTGGCCGCTTGTTGAACTCTGGATCGATCGGTTCCACGTTCTCGATATCGGGACGTGCGGAGAGCTTGGTGGCAATCGCCCAGGCTTCGGCTCGGGTCATGGCGCGCGGCAGGCCGACAAGGTGGGCATTGTCCGGCGTGACCGCGTTGGAGGTGAGATTCACGCCCGCAGTAGCGCTCAAGTCCGCTGCCTCGTTCGCAGTAAGGGGCGTTTTGGGCGGATGTTGAGTCTGTGCTTTGAGCCGGATGTGCAGTTGAGTGACATTGGCCACGTCGCCCTGTGCATGGGCTGTGAAGGCGAAGAAGGTCCATAAGAAGATGAGACTGATTTTTCTGAGCATGACTTTCCCTTTCGTGGAGATGAGACTGAGCTTTCTCTGGTCAGCCTGTTCCCTGGGTGAGTTTTTGGATTTCTTGGGGTCAGATTAGAAGGCGTTCATGACAGGTAATGAGGGTTAATCTTCAGCTTTCCTAGCCCGTTTGGCCTATGCGCCGCCGTGTGGCAGGTGGAGGGTCGGGACTCGAAGAGAGGTTGTCCGCGCACAGTCTACTGAGGGCATGATGACGGGGGCAGCGGGGTGGGCTGGGTGCTGAATTCTGTTCCTGATCCATCGCTTGGCATGACCAGGCTACTCAAGCAACCCATGTCTGGTGATTTAACCCAGGCGTGACTCAGTTACAGCTTTGGCCGCTGACCGAGTTTGTCATTTCAACCGCAAACTACGTTTTACACAACAAAAACGCCTGACTCATAAAATGGGGAAATCAACCGCAAAATATGGATACCCTTTTTAATTTCGTGATGCTAGACCAGCATGGTCGAGATCAGGGCATATTGATGGGCTTCGGATAGACATTTTGCAAGGACTGCCAGACGTCGCTTAAGCGGCCAAGTTATCTGCCACTAAATCTAGCAGGCTGTGCATTGATTTGTCCCACTGGAAATGAGCTTGACCATCGTCAAACGTCTGTCGGCAATTGGAGCAAGCTGTGACTGCCAGTTCTGCACCCGTGTCGTCGATTTGTTTCATTTTGATCTCGCAATAGAAAGCCCGACACAAAGGTGTCGGGCCGAATTTAAAATGTGATTCCTCCTTGAATTAACTTTCACTGGCATCCATCCCGGCGTCGCCAAACGCCGAAATCCATGCCACCGGCCTGCACCGCAGGCCGTCATTATCAACGAAGCGTGTAATACCCACGCTTCCCGGCCGAATCCACCCCGCCAAGGGTGAATCCGGTCTGCAGCCTACCGCCAGGCAGGCTGCAGTTTTCGCTTGCTGTCCGGCTACCAACCGGACTCGTCTACTTCTCGTCGTGTCGTTTCCACAACTCGATCTGGCTTTCGGCCAAACGTCAACGTCGAAGAAACACGCTCATACGCGTTACAGATTTTGCGGATTCGTTACATCCGTCGCGCCAGGTGCCACCCTGGCGCGCTGCTCGGCGCATTTCGCACCACTTAGATCAACTTCTTGCGTTCATGCAGGAACGCCGCTGGCTCACGCCATGGCAACGGCAAGGGGCTGGATACCCTGTTTCAGACGGGAGAACCGGGAGAAGACCCTGTCTTACTTCTAAAACCGTTGTACTCCATGACGCTTCCACCAAATTGCAGGCACTATCGGCCCTATACGGCTTCTGCACTTTCCAGACGGCACCCTGTTATGGGCGCTGTTACAGGTTTAAGCTCTCAGCGCGGCTTGCAGCTTCCCAGGTGCGACCCTGGTTCACCACACGCTCGCCCGACGGGTCCAACGCACTCGCGTTGTCCAGCCGAGGTGCACATCACTGTGCACGATTTCGCAGCCATCCTGTCTGGCACACGTTATGCGGTTTTCCCGCATCCCGTGGTTGAGACTCGCACTCAATTTCCAGATGATCAGGGACACCGGGGCATTTGCTCCCCGGGCCCTTTTCGTGTTCGCACCAGTCCCACCTTCCCAGGTGATTGGCATGGGATAAAGCGGCGGGATTACGCTGTCTGTTGTGTACAGACAGGATTACTCCGCCACCTCCCCCTCGCACCGTGCAAGCTCCATTACGAGCACACGGCGCCACACGACTCGCCTTTGGCAAGGCTGCCGACACAGTCGGCATAGACGAAACAGCAGGGGCGTTGGCGCGCCCCTGCTGCAAATAAGCAGCAGGTGTTGGCGCACCGGAACGCATCCGCAATTTCCATCGAAGAGTTTTGCCCTTGCTTCGTATAGGCACCGACGCGCGGTTTTCTTCTATTTTCTTTTCCCAGTTCAGTATTGAATTCACCAGCATTCTCATCGAATAGCAGTCATGCGGGTTTGAGAGATGTTTTTGTCTAATCGAATGAGCGATCGCTATACGAGGTTCCATCACCATAAAGGAGCCTGTCATGGCAAACCAACCGATCAAGGCACCGCGCAATATGACGGCGCTGATGCAGCATATGCAGCGCCTCGTGACAACAGGGCATTACTTTTGGTCAGGGGATCGCATCGCCGTGCAACACATCCCCAGGCTGATCGATAAGTATCCCGACTTTGCCTTGCGTGCGGATGCGCCGGCACGGGCATACCGCAAGCGCACAGGACGCGCCTCCGTGCACCTTGTATTGCATCCGATGGCAAGCGCGAAAGATGAGGACATTCCCTGGTGGATGCTGTCGACGGGCGGAAAGCTGGGGCTTGCCGCCAGCGATAACTTACCCGGCGCGGTGCATGATGCGCGCACGCTGGAGGGGCGGCTGTTGAGCGATGACTATGAACTGTTTCAGTTGGAAAAGAACTACATTCCGGACCAGCCCAAAACCACGACCTGGACCTGGCGCATGACGCCGATGCGATTCCGGGAATGGCAGGCGTTGCTGATTGAACGGGTGAAGGCGCGTGACGTTAAATCAGTCACGGACATTTTCGAGTTGTTGCGCGAGATGCCGCAGTTTGCGGGGGTTCGGTCGCAGGTTCTGCGCCTGCATTTCGATGCGAGTCGGATGCTGGTGAAACTGGGTATGCCGGGGCTGGCGCCGCTCGAGTTGCCGGTGATGCGGATGCAGAAGCTTTGGCAGGAGGATTTTGAGATATGAGTTTTATAACCCAGCGAATTTCGTGCATTTCCCCTCGCCAATTGTTTGGCATTTAAGATGCGGTTTATCAGTCTGTTGCGAATCACTCAGCCTTTGAGGGTTTCGTAGACTTCTTTTCAGCTGCAAGCTGGCCCCGCAGTTCGGCGGCTTCTTCTGCGGACGCCAGGGCGCGTTGCGCGGCTTCTTCGCGTTGCTTCACGGCTTCAATCAGTTGTGCCCCGATGTTTTTACGCAGCGTCAATTCGGCTTCCAGCTTCGCGGTTGCCACGGCTGCCATTTCGTGGAGCTCGGCGGCGTGGGTGCGGGCTTCGAGCAATTCAGCGCGCGCTTTCTTAATTTCCACCTCGATCTGCGGAACAGCCTCCAGGCGAAGTTCGGCTTTTGCCAGTGCGACCCGCGCCGCTTCGGTGGCCTGGCGCTCGGCGGACAGATCGGCAGCGGTGAGGGTGGCATCGGATGCGAGTTGCTGTGCGCGACCCGCGAGAGCGGCATGCTGCTCTTGCAGCATTGCCAGCACAGCGGCTTGAGACTCAAGCTCGGCGGTCTGGCGTTCATTTTCTGCAATGAGGGTGTTGGCTTCCGCTTGGAGGTCTGCTAGCCGTGCGTTGGCATTGGCGGTGGATTCTTGTACTTTGGCGGCGATATGATTGCCAATGGCGCGGTTGATGGCTGGATCCAGGGTCTCATCAATTACTTGGCCTTGCCTTGCTTGACCGGCTTGCCATTCCTGCAAAAACTTGAGGACGGTTGCCATACTGCCAGTACCCAGCGCATCGCGCACGGCGCGGGAAGTGGCCTTTCCGCTCTGAGCTTTGATCCTGTCGGCTGCGTCGGCTACTTGCTCGTAAGTTATTGTGGATTCCCTTGCCATACTGTCACTCCAATTTATTATGTTATGTTTCGATACGTTACGTATGATACGTTATGTTATGTTATGGTATATGTCAAGCAGATTCGGTCTCGGCACGCAAAATGGGGGGGCGTGCACGTCATACAGAGTGGATTCGGATTTTGCTTGGGATGGCAACGGTTGTTAGATAATGTCGTCACAAAATGTGGCAAAATAGGCACTGTCCCAGCCTGTACCCCCCCGATTACTGGGAGGCCTTCGCTTTTTCCGCATTCCATTACCCGCAATGCCAACAACGTTCCTTGCGGTTCGCCTGCCGTTTCCGGCGGCATTACGGGCTTACCCCGTTCCGCATGTATCGCTCATCTGTCCGGCTTGAACCGGCTGCTGGTACCGTAGAGATGGGTTCAGTCCGGATGACCTTGAAGGATCTCTCCCTGGTGATCCACGGTCAAAGACGAGGCGCTTAACAGCCGATCATATAGCCACAACCTGAGATCCCAACAGATATTTTTTTGCCGGTTAAACTTCCGACGCAGGGCGACGATTCAACCATGCTCAACACCGTCTTTTTTGTGTGGCGGTGATTCGTGCTCGGCATGGTGTTTCCCTAAGCTACTTTAGCCTGCTCAGAGATGCCAGGAAGCTAGCCATTGAATACTGTAAGAATGGAGTGTGGGGGAGGGTGTCGATAAATCGCAGGAAGTCGTCCTTGCCGTTTCTGATGCGTTTCCTGCGGATTGCTGCAGCCAAACCTGAGCAACGCCGCACTTCTGCTGTTCAGCGGTACCACTGAATACCAGTCCAGTTTGGCGTGGAATACGCACCAGTCGCTGCATTCCCAATGGGTTTTCATCGTTTTGCCTGGCCTGCGTATTCTGATGAACGTGAACAGTGATTCTGCTCGAACGTGAACGCCTGAACGGCATGTTGTGCTGGTGGTTGGTTTTACTTCAGGTGACTCCATATCCACAGACCCCCAAACCAGAATCTTTTTTGATATATGGTTTAAAGTCAAAACCGATCGTTCAGACTCAAACCTGGATTGGAATGTACTTTAAGCGTCGGAGTAGCTAGGACCGCCCGGTATCACGCTCGTCGAAAGCCCTTGCTCCGCCCGCGTTGCTTCGATGCGCGCTCTGAAAGCTTTTCTCACCGCAGCTACCGCCTCTACTTGCTGTTTTTTTGCTAACTCGGCCTGGTGCGTTTGCTGTCCCCGTAGCTTTGTTGCGCGTAGGTGTTTGTACGGCTCGAGCGAAAGCGTGCTGAGGTCGCCGGCGAGGAGAGCTATTTGCGAGTCGCTCAACTCGGTTTCCTCAAAAAGCCTTGAGATGTATTCGTGTCGCGCCGCGTGTGCTCCACCCGTTAGTTCCAGTTTTTTTGCAATCCGCCGTCAGGGTCCAGAGTACGCAAACGGTACAATTTCCCCGTTTTTTGTCGAGGTGGAGTAGAAGATGTAGGGGGACCCCGCTACTTTCGCTCGCTGCGCTTGCAGCTCCAGTAGCGTTGCGGTTTCGTCGGTGATCATGACGACCCGCGCTGATCGTTTCTTTTGCCCGATGCGCGGTACATCGATCCGATTATCTCGCAGATTCAACCAGTTTAGCTCAATTTTCGCCGCCTCGCCCGGTCTCATTCCGGTTTCTAGCACTAGGGTCAGCCAAGGGAATACGCTCGGGTTTCCCGTGTTTTTTTTGCTTAGGGTTTCCGCCAGGACAAGGAGTACCGATTGTTGCAACGGCGTGATTCGTAGTTCTCTCGATTCACATTTTCTCAGCTCGAAAGAGTCCCGCAAGATATTGATTTCTACGAGGTTTCTTCGTTTTGCATAGGTGAATACGGCTGATAACAGGGCTTTTTCGAGCCTTAGCGCGTGCCCTGATATCCGCCCGTTTCGCGTTTGCGCCTTGCTGCGTGCGTCGAAGTAGGCCTGTACCTGGTGCCCCGTGATGATGCTGATAGCGTAGCTGCCCAAGCTTTGCACCGGGGCTTTCGCTGCTACCCGCTCGCGTTTTTGTGTCGCCGGGGCTTTGTCCAGGTAGCCAGGTGATTCCCAATACTTTTCCAGGACCTCGGAGAAAGTTGCCCTGGCCACTAGGCGCGGGCTCCCGAGATTTTGAGCCGCCACTAGCTCCGCTTCCCGCACCATTCCCCAGTTCTTTGCCTCTTGCTCGGTTCTGAATGTTTGCCGCTCAGTCGCAAGCCCTTTCCGTCGGATTTGCGCCCGATAAGCTCCCGAGGGTAGCCGACTGACCGTTGCCATTTTTTCGTCTCCGTGTGCAAATTTTGTGCACGGATTTTGTTTGACGCTTCGGGCGTTGTCAATCTGTTTTCAGTAAGCGCTTGAATTTGCTGGTGCCCGGAGCCGGAATCGAACCGGCACGCCGTTTAGCGGCGAGGGATTTTAAGTCCCTTGTGTCTACCTGTTCCACCATCCGGGCGGAATGGAGGCGGGGGTCGGAATCGAACCGGCGTCCACGGCTTTGCAGGCCGCTGCATAACCACTCTGCCACCCCGCCAGGGGTGCTTGATGTAACCAGCGCTGAAATCAGTTGGAAACTATATATCCAACCAAAATTAAAAGGGGAAAGCTGGAAGCTTTCCCCGGTGTTCTGGAGCGGGAAACGAGACTCGAACTCGCGACCTATACCTTGGCAAGGTATCGCTCTACCAACTGAGCTATTCCCGCGTCAACGAGATGCGCATTGTAATGGTGGAGGGGTTTTTGTCAAGCGCTATTGCACGTCCGGATTGACCGGGCATAGGCAATCCACTATGCTAAATACTGTTTTTTTTTGTTCTATCAAGCGCATATGTCCGTTAGCATCAAATCCCCCGACGACGTCAAAAAAATGCAGATTGCAGGGCGTCTGGGTTCCGAAGTTCTGGATTACATCACGCCTTTTGTCAAACCCGGCGTGACGACCGGCGAGCTGGATCGATTGTGCCACGACTATATGGTGAATGTGCAGGGCACCATCCCGGCGCCGCTCAATTATGCACCGCCCGGTCACCAGCCTTACCCACGCTCGATCTGTACATCGGTCAACCATCAAGTCTGCCACGGCGTGCCTGGCGACAAGCTGCTTAAGAATGGTGATATTGTGAATATTGATGTCACTGTCATCAAGGACGGTTGGCATGGCGATACCAGCCGCATGTTCTATGTGGGGGAGCCTTCCATCCAGGCGCGCCGTTTATGCGAAATTACCTATCAGGCCATGTGGCATGGAATTGCCATGGTTCGTCCGGGTATTCATCTGGGCGATATTGGCTATGCTATCCAGAAATTCGCAGAATCGCAGGGTTGCAGCGTGGTGCGCGAGTTTTGCGGACATGGTATCGGTCGCGTTTTTCACGAAGAACCGCAGGTGCTGCATTACGGACGTTCCGGTACCGGTTTGAAACTGGCAGCGGGCATGACGTTTACCATCGAGCCGATGATCAATGCAGGTCGACGCGACATTCGACAGATGAACGACGGCTGGACCATTGTCACCAAGGATCATAGTCTGTCTGCACAATGGGAACATACCGTGCTGGTCACTGAAAGCGGTTACGAAGTGCTCACCGTTTCTGCCGGTACACCGCCGGTTCCGGCTTTTCTGTCACAAGCCGCCTGATTAACTTACTTTAAAATTGATGAAAGCAGGTTCACCTCTGGTTGCGGAGAGCCTTGATCCGCGCGGCTGGCGTGAAACGCTAAGCCAGGGGCGGGATGCCATCAGGCATGCCTTTGACGGTAAAGTGGCCACACGCCCCTTGTTGATGCGTTACCGGCGCCTGGTGGATGAGGTGCTGCAATCGTTATGGGCATCAGTGCGGCTGCCTTCCCCGGCTGCGTTAGTGGCGGTCGGCGGCTACGGACGCGGTGATCTGTTCCCGTATTCGGATGTGGATGTGCTGATTTTGCTCGAGGCTGACCCCGATGCCAGTACGCAAGCGGCGATAGAGCAGCTCGTGGGTTTATTCTGGGATATCGGCCTGGAAGTAGGGCATAGCGTGCGCACCGTCACGGAATGCCTGGAAGAGGCGCGTCGAGACGTCACGGTGCAGACCTCCATGCTGGAGTCGCGTTATCTATGTGGTGAACGTGCCCTGTACCGCCATTTTGAACAGACGTTCCGCGCCGGGCTTGATCCGCAAGTGTTTTTTGAAGCCAAGATGCTGGAACAGGATCAGCGCCATGCACGCTTTAATGACAGTGCCTATAGCCTGGAACCCAATCTCAAGGAAAGCCCGGGCGGATTGCGCGACTTGCATAATCTGTTGTGGCTGGCGCAGGCTGCCGGTATCGGGCGACGCTGGAGCGATCTGGCTGAAGCGGGCTTGCTGAACGCGGGTGAATTGCGCCAGATACAGGCGTTGGAACGCTTTTTGTTCGGACTACGGTTTCGTTTGCATTATCTTGCCGGGCGGCGCGAAGATCGCCTGATATTCGATCATCAATATGCTCTGGCAGTGCAATACGGGATTTCGGCAACGGCCACGCGACGCGCCAGCGAATTGCTCATGCAGCGCTATTATCGCAGCGTCACGATCGTCGCGCAGATGCGCGACATTCTGATTCCCGGTCTGCGTGCGCGCGTGTTTCCCGTTTTGACAGAATTGCCGCTTACTGTACTGAATGCGCGTTTTCAGGTGCGCGGCAATATGCTGGAGGCGGTAGACGAAGGGCTGTTCGAACACGAGCCCGGCGCCATACTGGAGTGTTTCCATCTGTTGCAACGCCATCCCGAATTACAAGGCATGACGGCAGATACATTGCGTGCCCTGTGGCGGGCACGTGATCGCATCAATCCGGCATTTCGGCGTGACCCTGCCAATCGCGCCCGCTTCATGGCGATTCTGCGCGAGCCGCGCGGACTGACCTGGGCTATGCGTAGCATGAACCGTTACGGAATCCTGGGGCGCTATATCCCGGCCTTCGGCCGGGTGGTGGGGCAGATGCAACATGACCTGTTTCATATCTACACTGTTGATGCACACATCCTCAAGGTATTGCGCAATATGCGCCGCCTCAATGTGCCTGAACTGGCGCACGAATACCCGCTGGCCAGCCGCTTGATCAGCGGTTTCGAGCGCCCGGAAGTGCTCTATCTGGCGGCATTGTTTCATGACATCGCCAAAGGACGCGGCGGCGATCATTCAAAACTGGGTTCTGTGGACGCACGACGTTTCTGCCGCCAGCATGGCTTGACGTCCAACGACACCGAACTGGTTGCCTGGCTGGTATCACAGCACTTGTCCATGTCCGCCACTGCGCAGAAACAGGACTTATCGGACGCTGCCGTGATTGCCGGATTTGCCGGCCCGATACCCAATGAGCGCTATTTGATCGCGCTGTATCTGCTCACTGTATGCGACATCCGCGGCACCAGTCCAAAAGTGTGGAATGCCTGGAAAGGCAAGCTGCTGGAAGATATTTTCTACGCTACGCAGCGTGTCCTGGGAAGTAATGCTGCGCAGCCCGGGGGTATCTCGTCAGTCAAGGCTGAGGCGCAGCGTATCTTGCGTTTGTATGGTTTGGAAAGCGGTGTTCAGGATGCCTTGTGGGGCAGTCTGGATGACAGCTATTTTTTGCGCCATGAAGCACAGGAAATAGCCTGGCATACGCGCCTGCTCTGGAATCATGTTGGCAGTCCCAAGGCAATTGTGCGGGCTCGCCTGAGCCCGATTGGCGAAGGTGTGCAGGTAATGATTTATACGCCGGACTGGGAAGAATTGTTCGTGCGTATTTGCGGGTTTTTCGAACGGCTTAACTACACCATTCTGGATGCAAAAATTCATACCAACCGCAATGGCTATGCGCTGGATAGTTTTTTGGTGATGGACGAAGCACAGCGCAAAGTGCCATACCGGGATTTTCTGAGTTATATCGAGCACGAACTGGCTAAATTGCTGGATACAAAAAATGTATTCCGGCCGGCGGGCCTCGGGCGTATCAGCCGCCACCTCAAGCATTTTCCCATCGCCCCGGAAATCACCTTGCGCCCTGATGAAAAGGGCGTGTTCCATATGTTGAGCATTGTCGCAGGTGATCGCCCCGGGCTGCTCTCCGCCATCGCCCAAATACTGCATCAGCACCAGGTGCATATCAATGCAGCAAAAATCACTACGCTGGGTGAGCGTGCGGAAGACACTTTCATGATCAAAGGTGGCGTGTTGGCCAAGCAAAAATCACTCATGCTACTGGAAACCGATTTGCTTGCGGTATTGAAAACCTGAGGCCTATTCAGCGGCGCCGGATTGTTCCGGAAATAACACTTCGGTAAAGCCAAAATGACGCAAATCGCGGATTCGCATCGGATACAGTATGCCCAGCAGGTGGTCAACCTCGTGCTGTACCACGCGCGCATGGAAGCCAGACACGGCGCGCTCGATAACGGTGCCGAACTGGTCGAACCCGCGATAATGCAGGTGCGTGTAGCGGGGTACCAGGCCGCGCATTCCCGGCACTGAAAGACAGCCCTCCCACGCTTCATCCTGTTCGGTGCCAATGGCAGTCAGCGTTGGATTGACCAGCACCGTTTCGGGCACTGGCTCGGCGTCCGGGTAGCGTGGTGAGCTATGCACACCGAAAATGACGACTTGCAAGCCGATGCCGATCTGGGGTGCAGCCAGTCCTGCGCCGTTGAGTGCAACCATGGTGTCGCGCAAATCTGCAATTAGCGCGTGCAATTCGGGCGTGTCGAATGCAGTGACCGGAGCGGCTGCCTGCAGCAGACGCGCATCGCCCATTTTAAGCGTGGTTTGAATAGTCATTTTGTGAAATGAAGATCATTACTTGAACGGTAACTGAATGCCTGTATTTTAATCCAGCGCAAACGTGACGCAATGAAAAACCCCGGCAAAATGAGCCGGGGTTTTTATTGTGTCAGATGTGTTTACGCCGAGCGGTTGCGCTTGCGTTCGTTTTCGGTGAGAAAGCGTTTACGGATGCGGATTGACTGTGGCGTGATTTCCACCAGCTCGTCGTCCTCAATGAATTCCACGGCAGATTCCAGTGTCATCTTGATTGCCGGTGTCAGCCGTACGGCTTCGTCGGTACCGGAGGCGCGCACGTTGGTAAGCTGCTTGCCCTTGATGGGGTTGACGACCAGGTCATTGTCGCGGCTATGCACGCCGATGATGATCCCCTCATACAACTTGTCACCAGGCGCCACGAACATGCGGCCACGATCCTCCAGTTTCCACAGTGCATAGGCTACTGCTTCACCCTGATCCTGCGAAATCAGCACGCCATTACGACGTCCTGGCATGTCGGCCTTCATTGGACCGTAATCATCGAATACGTGCGCCATGATGCCGGTGCCGCGCGTCAGGGTCATGAATTCAGACTGGAAGCCAATCAGACCACGCGCCGGAATACGGTATTCCAGACGCACGCGGCCCCGCCCGTCGGATTGCATGTCTTGTAGATCGCCACGACGGCGGCCGAGTTCTTCCATGATGCTGCCCTGATTGACTTCTTCCACATCAACTGTTAACGCTTCATAAGGCTCGCATTTTTCGCCGTTGATTTCCCTGTATACGACACGGGGTTTGGATACGGCAATTTCAAAGCCTTCCCGGCGCATGTTTTCCAGCAGAATGGTCAGGTGCAGTTCGCCGCGACCCGAAACCAGAAATGTGTCGGCGTCGGCAGTATCTTCTACTTTCAGCGCGACGTTGGTAAGCAGTTCTTTGTTCAGGCGGTCACGGATCTGGCGGCTGGTGACGAACTTTCCTTCGGTGCCGGCCAGGGGTGAGCTGTTGACCTGGAAAGTCATGGTCAACGTGGGCTCATCCACTTTCAGCATGGGCAGCGCTTGCGGATTCTCCCGGTCGCAGATGGTCACACCAATACCGATGTCCTCGATGCCGTTGATCAGCACAATATCGCCTGCCTGGGCTTCGTCCACCGGGATGCGGTTCAGCCCCTGAAAACCGAGCACCTGATTGATTCGGCCGGCTTTCGGCGTGCTGTCCGGGCCAGCCATTACCACTACGTTTTGACCGGGTTTGATGCGGCCATTGCTGATGCGGCCGACGCCGATCCGGCCGACGAAGCTGGAGTAGTCCAGTGCCGATATCTGCAACTGCAACGGCGCATCCGGATCGCCTGCCGGTGACGGGACATGTTTGAGTACGGTTTCAAACAGCGCGCGCATGCTGTCGGTTTTTTCGCTCATGTCGAGCATGGCAAAACCATTCAGCGCCGATGCGTAAACTACCGGAAAATCCAGTTGTTCCTCGGTAGCGCCCAACTTGTCGAATAGGTCAAAGGTAGCGTTAACAACAAAATCCGGACGTGCCCCGGGGCGGTCGACCTTATTGACCACCACAATGGGTTTGAGACCCAGTGCGAGCGCTTTGCGTGTCACAAAACGTGTTTGCGGCATCGGGCCGTCTACGGCGTCGACCAATAGCAGCACACCGTCGACCATGGACAATACGCGTTCCACCTCGCCACCAAAATCGGCGTGTCCGGGTGTGTCGACGATATTGATATGGGTGCCTTCATAATCAAGGGCAGTGTTTTTAGCGGTAATGGTAATACCGCGTTCCTTTTCCAGATCGTTGCTGTCCATGACGCGTTCGGTGACGGCCTGGTGGGCAGCAAATGTGCCGGATTGTTGCAACAGTTTGTCGACGAGGGTAGTCTTGCCGTGGTCAACGTGGGCGATGATGGCGATATTTCTGAGCGCGCGGGACATGGTCGTTTCCGGTATTGGGCAAACGAAAAAGTATAACATGTGATTGTGTATTTTCAGAATTTCAGTATAATCTAATTCTCCAAACCACCATGAGCTGCAGCTTTTATGCAGTGCTAATCAAGGTTTGGACGCGTGTTTTATAACACGCCATCGATCCCTGACCTCATCGCGTTTCAGCACGATTTTTCCTGAAAGCGCAGCGCCACCCGGTTAGCGACGATGTTCCGCGCCGGCAGTGGATGGCTTTTTTAAGCCTGTCCCCGTTGGCTTGCTATTTGCTTATTAAAGGAAAACTTCGTGTCCTTCGAAAACCTCGGTCTTAATGAATCCCTAATAAAAGCGCTTGTTGATTCGGGCTATACTCAAGCCACCCCGATCCAGGAACAGGCTATTCCGCTTATCCTGGCAGGCGAAGATCTGCTTGCCTCGGCGCAGACTGGTACCGGCAAAACCGCTGCATTCATGTTGCCGGCGCTGGAGAAATTGTCCCAGCCCAGCGCAGTTGCCGGCCGCGGTCCACGTATCCTCGTATTGACCCCGACGCGCGAACTTGCATTGCAAGTCACCGCGGCTGCCGAAAAATACAGCAAGCATCTGCGCCGCGTGAAAGTGGTCAGCATTCTGGGCGGCATGCCTTACCCGATACAGAACAAAATGCTGTCGCAGCCATTTGAAGTGCTGGTAGCCACACCTGGCCGTCTGATCGATCATATCGAGCGCGGCCGCATTGATTTTTCGCGTCTGGAAATGCTGATTCTGGACGAGGCCGACCGCATGCTGGACATGGGCTTCTTCGACGACGTGGAACGCATTGCCAATGCCACGCCAGCCAGCCGTCAGACGGTGATGTTCTCCGCCACCTTTGAAGGCAACATCGCGCGTCTCGCCCAGCAATTGCTGAAAACCCCGAAGCGTATCGAAATCGCCCACCAGCAGGCACGCCACGAGAACATTACCCAGCATATGCACTATGTGGACGACCTTTCCCACAAGAATCGCGTGCTGACGCACCTCATCAACGACGTGGACATCAACCAGGCGCTTATTTTCACCGCAACCAAACGCGACGCCGATAGCCTGGCCGACGACCTGCAGGCGCAGGGTCACAAAGTCGCTGCGCTGCACGGCGATATGCATCAGAGCGCACGCAACCGTACCATCACCCAGATGCGCCAGGGCAATATCCGTCTGTTGGTGGCGACCGATGTCGCCGCGCGTGGTCTGGATGTGCCGGGCATCACACACGTGATCAACTACGATCTGCCGAAAAATCCGGAAGACTATGTGCACCGGATTGGGCGTACCGGTCGTGCGGGTGCCTCGGGCATCGCCATATCGCTGGCCAGCCCGCGCGATTCCATGCAGCTGAAGCGCATTGAGCGTTTTACCGGCCAGCAGATTCCGGCTGAAGTCATCGTGGGTCTTGAACCCAAACTGAAGCCGCGTAGTGCTGCTCCCGGCGGACGTCCTGGCGCGAGCCGTGGCCGTCCTTCCGGCCAAGGCGAACAGCGGCGTAGCTCAGGCTATGGCAACAACTCGAATGCCAATTCTGGCGCGGGTAAGAGCAATGGCAACAGCAACGGGAATAGTTGGGGCAATAATAGCGGCAACGCCGGTGGCCGCCGTGATGGGGCCGCGCGTCCAACGACGTCGCGCCCTGCTGCTTCCGGCACGAGACGTGATGGGCAGAGCAACACTGGTGGCAACCGCAGTAACGGTAATCGTTCCTGGAGTTGATCGGCCGTCATTTCCCGGACGATCAGTCCGGGTAACCAACAAAAAAGGCGCTGAATGCGCCTTTTTTGTTGGTTACTAAATGCTGCTATGCAGCCACAGGTTTGATCCTGCTGGCAGCCAATTTGGCGCGATCGCGTGCAATATCGGTGGTATCTGCACAGGCCAGTGCCACGCCCATGCGCCGTCGCGCAAACGCCTCGGGTTTGCCGAACAATCGAATATCGGAACGCGGTACGGCGAGTGCCTCGGCAACGCCGTCAAACACGATACCGCTGGCCTCCATGCCGCCATAAATCACTGCGGAAGCGCCTGCCTCGCGCAGGTGGGTGTCCACCGGCAGGCCGAGGATGGCGCGGGCATGCAGATCGAATTCGCTTTGATATTGGCTGCACATCGTCACCATACCGGTGTCGTGCGGGCGCGGCGACACTTCCGAGAACCATACTTGATCACCTTTGACGAAAAGTTCCACACCAAAAACACCGCGCCCGCCGAGGTTGTCGGTGACTTTTTTGGCGATCATCTGTGCTGTCGCCAGCGCCACTGGTGACATCGCCTGCGGTTGCCAGGATTCGACATAGTCGCCCTTGATCTGCAAGTGGCCGATCGGCTCGCAGAAACAGGTTTCAATCTGACCCGATGCGCCTAGCGCGCGGACTGTGAGCAGGGTGATTTCGTAGTCGAAATCAATGAAGCCCTCGACAATCACCCGGCCCTGATCCACGCGTCCGCCGCTGGCGGCAACGCCCCACGCGTTGGCCACGTCAGCCGGGCTGTCCAGCCTGCTTTGACCCTTGCCGGAAGACGACATCACCGGCTTGACGACGCATGGATAGCCGATGCCGTTATCAATCGCAGCCTGCAATTCAGCCATACTGTTGGCAAAGCAATAAGGTGATGTGGATAAACCCAATTCCTCGGCAGCCAGATGGCGGATGCCTTCACGGTTCAGGGTGAGCTGTGCGGCGCGTGCAGTGGGAATGACTTCGCACAGCCCGCTGAGCTCAATTTCCACCAGCGCATCGGTCGCGATGGCTTCGATTTCCGGTACCACCAGATGAGGCCGCTCCTGCTCAATCAAGGCGCGCAAGGCAGCGCGATCGGTCATGTCGATCACATGTGCCCGGTGTGCGACCTGGTGACCGGGTGCATTGGCATAACGGTCTACGGCAATGGTTTCCACGCCGAGGCGTTGCAGGGCGATGATGACTTCCTTGCCGAGTTCCCCGCTGCCAAGAAACATGATGCGGGTAGCGGAAGGGGAGAGGGGGGTGCCGAGTTTCATGTAATGCGAGCTTTCACAAAAAAATTGACCATACGATTACAACAGAAAATTCTGTGGAGTACTTGAATTGGAGGAGCAGTCAGTTTAATTGTACCCGTTCGCCCCAGGGGACTGGCGCTTTGCCCTTGACCAGCCACAGCACCGGGTAGTCGGGTGCATACTCGGGGAATTCGCCTTCGGCATCGGTGAAATATACCAGCAAGTCGGGGTGCAACTGCTCAGCGGCAACCCATTCAAACAGCGGACGAAAATCCGTTCCGCCACCGCCCGCGAAGCCGTCCGGCAGGGTAACCGCCTCCCACGGCTCAAAGCACCACGGGCCGGTTTCAGCCAGGCGCTCGTCGCAGGCATGCAGGGTCACCTGGGCGTTGACCTGGCTCTTCAATGCATCGATCTCGGCGGCGAACTCGTGCATTTCCGCGTCGGCGATTGAGCCGCTGGTATCGAGTACGGCAATGAGCTGGATACGGCGGCTGTACAGGCTGGGTAACAATGCGGCGCCTTCGCGTCGCGACACTCGCTGGAAGCTGTAGTCCTCGCGCGCCGAATTCATCAGGTAACGCGCCAGCAGCATGCGCCAGGGCAGCCGTGGGGCAATGTGTTCATCGACCAGACGCAACCAGGATTCGCCCAGACGCCCGGCCATACGTGCCTGTTGTGCGGCAGAGGCCAGATGGCCGCGCCATTGCTGGGCCAGTTCTTCACGCTGGGTAGTAGGGGTGATGTCGCCCATGCCGGGGCCACCGTGCGGACTGGGTTTCGTGCGCGGTTGGGGTTGCCCGGGATTGCTGCCGTCTCCGCCGGGGGAAGAGCGAGGCATGTCCTGCCTTGGTTCGCTGTTGCCTTCCTCTGGCTGGTCGTCGCCTTCACCCTGGCTCTCATCTGCGCCGTCTGCGGATTCCTGTTGGGTCTGGTCGTTATCTTGCTCGCCACTATCGTTTTCGGTCTGGTCGAACAGGTGCTTGTCCAGGGTCTGTTCGCTGCTGTCTTCAGGAATCAGCGGATAGATTTCCTCGGCGGACAACCCCCGGTATTCGTCGTTGGCGAGGATATTGGGCGGTGGTCGCAAGCCTTCGCTCAATAACAGTAAATTGACGGCGTGATCGCAAGCGATATTCCAGCGTTGTATGACGCGGTGCGAACGCCGCGCGAAATGGCCGAGGGCGCAGTGCAGCGCCTCATGGGCGAGAACAAATTGGGTTTGCGCCAGCGACAGTCGTTCAATATAAGCCGGGTAATAATAGAGCGCGCGTGCATCGGTGGCGACGCTGTCGCAGGTTTTGGCGTCTACCGCATGCAATGGCAGGTGCATCACCAAAGCGCCCAGGAAAGGACGTTCGAGAATCAGCCGGGTGCGGGCGGCAGAAAGCTTGGTAGCAATTTCATCGGCAGTGTGTGTGGGCAGATTCAAGGGCCGCTTTCAGTTTTAGCGCATCGGCGACCATTGCAGATCGTAAAGCATCAAATCCGTGATGGTGTTGGCCCAGTCCTCGAATTCCGGCACCGCAAACAGTGGTTTGCCGATTGAACGGTGCATGTCGGTGACCAGCATCACGCCCATTTCGCGCTGCGGGAAGCGTCGCGCATAGTCGAGAATATTGCCGAACACGCGGTTGGCTTCCAGGGTTTCGCGCGCCAACACGGCGCGGCGCACCAGCGCGGCCGCGACGCCGTATTGCAGGTCGATGCCTTCCGGCACGTCAGCGGCTTGCCCGGCGAGGATAGCTTCGATGTCGGGCAGGCGCATCATGTTGTCGATGAAGGTTTTGAACTCCACCCCGGCGGCCTGCCCCACGCAGGCTTGCAGCGCATCCAGCATCAGGTCGGGAATGTCGCGGAATTTTTGCAGCGCGCGATGGGCGTACTCCCACGAGCGCGGGCTCGGAAAAGCGACCGGATTGTGCGCCGGGTTGAAGCTGAACAGCAGGTCGGGGCGGAAGCGCAGAAAGCCGATCAGGCGCTCGTCCATGCCAGCAGTGTGCGCCCACGCCACCCAGTCGTCGAGATGGGCCTCGACCTCGTAGTGGGTAAAGCGGTTGGCCAGCGGCGCGGGCATCGCATAGGTCACGCCGCGGTCGCCCTGGCGGTTGCCGGCGGCGAAGATGGCCCAGCCTTCCGGCACGCGGTAGTCGCCCAGGCGCCGGTCGAGAATGAGCTGGTAGGCGGCGGCCGACACACTGGGCGGTGCAGAGGTGATTTCGTCCAGAAACAATATCCCCGCTGCGCCGTGGCGACCCGCATCCGGCAGCATGGCAGGGATGGACCACTCGACCAGGTCACCGCTGCGAAACGGGATGCCGCGCAGATCGGTGGGCTCCATTTGCGACAGCCGGATATCGATCAGCGGCACGCTGTGAAGTGCGGCGATATGCGCCACCATTTGGGATTTCCCCACCCCGGGCGGCCCCCACAGCATCACCGGCGTGTGATGCCGGGCACTCGCGAATTCACGGTCGAGAATGGTGAGAATATGGGCAGGGCGCATGGCGTGTCCTAAATAGTTGAAGGGGCAACCTGGGTTAAGCGGGTAGCGATCAGTGCGGCGTGGATACGTGCCGGATTGGTGATTTCAGGTAATACGCGATATACCTCCAATAACTGTTCCGGGTGGCGTAGCGCGGCGTCCTCAAGACGCTGCCGGGTTGCTACCGAGAACCCAGGCTGGGTGAGCAGCAGGCTGGCGATCCAGTGGTGATATTCACGCACCAGTTCGCGCTGGATTGGTTGCGACCAGCGTTCCCGCACCGGCAGTTCCGGGAACACACCGGCAGCCAGGTGACGTCCGGTCCATGAAGGGTCCAGCCGCAAACCGGCGTCAAGACCTTCGCCGCCCCCGTCAGGGTGACGGCGAAACCATTGTGCAGCCGGCAGCGGACGGGCGGCATCGTTGATCTGGCGCGCCAGTACATCGCGATGCTTCACCGGCCAGGCGCGCGGATCGCGTCTGACATCGGTTTCTGCCAGGCAGTGAGCAGTGAAGAGGGTGTCAGTCAATGCGAATGGATACCAGGTTGGGTCGCCGACTTTGTCAGGCGCTGCATGAGATCGCTGGGTTTTGAGCAGGGCCAATGGCAAGCTGCGGGCTTTGTCCAGCAACCAGAGTTCGAGTGTATCTTCTGGAATAAAAGGCAACGGTGGATGGTTTTCAAGTGCCGCAATGATTGCAGCCGCGTGCTGACAGTTATTGAGTATACCGCCTTCGCCTTCTACCCATTCCCCGGACGGCCAATAACGGCGGAACGGATTTTTGCAATGCACCTGCCAACGATGCCCATTGGTACTGTGCGCCAGTGCGCAGTCGATGTCGACGACAAACAACATGCCGCGGTAGGGAGAAAGCTGGCGAATGGCGTAGTAGTCTGCGTTCACGAAGGTGGCGTGGCGCTATAGGGGTTATATTTCCGGGACAGATATAACGATAACAGGTTCCAGCATAAAACCAAGCTAGCCGTCACGCGCATTTTTTGTTAAGTTCTCGGGATATTATCTGGAAAACCATTATGAATTTCTGTAGCGAATGCGGTAGCGGGGTGATCCACACCATCCCTGACGGGGATAACCGTTTGCGCCATGTGTGTCGCCAGTGCAACACGATCCATTACCAAAATCCGAAAATGGTGGTGGGTTGCCTGCCTGAGTGGGAAGACAAAGTCTTGCTATGCAAACGGGCAATCGAGCCGCAATACGGGCTATGGACCTTGCCGGCCGGATTCATGGAAAACAACGAAACTACCCAGCAGGGGGCGCTGCGAGAGACCATGGAGGAGGCGGGTGCCCGTGTCGAAATCGAACATCTTTTTACGCTCTACAACCTGCCTTATATCAGTCAGGTGTATTTGATGTTCCGCGCCCGCTTGCTTGATCTGGATTTCGCATCGGGTCCGGAAAGTCTGGAAGTCAGGTTGTTCAGCGAAGATGAGATACCCTGGGATCAGATTGCGTTTCGCACTATCGAGCAAACCTTGCGGGCGTATTTTACCGACCGCCGCAATGGCGCATTTGGTTTTCATATCGGGGATATAGAGCGCAGGAATCGCTAAGCCAGGATTGAAAGCCATGTTTACGCAGGTTGCGTGATAAAAATAAATGGCTGCGCGCGTTTTGACGGGACCTTATCCTCTGGATCGAATAATCTAACCCGGTACCTGCCCGAAAAAAGTTACTTTGCTGGTCTCGTTTTTCTTAGATAGGTACATGGCTGAATCAGCTTGACCGAGTAGCGTATCCGCAGAGATGCTCTTGTCATCCGTTTCGGAAAATATGGCGATCCCGGCGCTCGCGGAAACCCGATAGGTCCGGGAATTGTGAGTTTTCGCCGGGTCGGTGGAAATTATTTTCTTGTGGCCATCCGAAGATACTTGCGTATTCGAGACTTCGGCAATGATCGTCTCTGCAAGAACGGATGCATCTGATGGTGTGGTCAGACATTCTGCAATAACGATGAATTCATCGCCACCCAGACGGATAAAGGTATCGCCTTTGCGAAGGCGATTACCCACTTTTTTGGCAATGCTCTGCAGCAAACGGTCACCGGCGGCATGCCCGGCTTCGTCATTGACCTCCTTGAAACCATCCAGATCCAGATAAATGAGCGCCATGTACTGCTGGTTTCTACCGGTGCGCGCCATGGCTGCCGTGACACGCATGCCAAGTTCCCGCCTGTTTAGCAAGCCTGTCAACGGATCATGCGAGACGATATGGGTAAGCTCATTATGTGCATCCTCAAGTTTTTTGATCAGTCCTGCAACGTAAGGAGGGATTAAATTCAACCCGATGATCACGCCGATGCCAACTGACCACATACCCTGCCAATAAGGAGAAAATATCAGTACATTTGCAAAGCCTATTGTGCCTGCCAGATTGGATAGATACATGTATTTTTTTCCAAATCGCATGCCATTTCCGACAGAAATCCATAGAAAGACAAAATGGAAAAGTGCTGCGGATTCGCCGCCCAGAATGGCAATCCCGGAAACGAATGACTGGTCGGCAAGGATAGCAATAAATTTTCTGGTATTGTCGGGCCTTGCGGGCTGCAGCGTGATCCAAAGGTATTGTACGATGGCAAAAATGTAGAACGCCATCATCACTACCAGCCCGGGTAGCTTGATGGCGGTATTGTACATATTGATAAGCAGCATTAATGTAAAAATGCTGGTTGTCATCACCAGACGTATGGTTGCTTGCCCATGCTCCAGATTGCTTGCCAGGAGGCTGGCACCATTTCTTCTATTCAGCATGATTACCTACCCATAGACGAAGTGTTTTTTGCAGGCAGGACGCGATTTCTTTGAAAGCCCCCACATTCAATAAAACCGGGTTATTCATGCGGAGTGCTCAAGGCCGGTCGTCTCGACATGATGCCGCGTCAGGATGCTGAATTTCAGTAGCAACCAATCCCGGCCCCGGCCACGTTCATGCGTGATGCGGATACGATAAATATATTCTCCATCCAGCATGTCATAAATCCGTGCAGACGAGATGCTCATATCTCCGACCACCAATGCACTGCTGATTCTGCGTTCATCCTGTGCAGGTAGAAAAATACAGGGGGTGGGCACACAATCCGCGGGCGGATTGGTCATGCTGAAAATCCTCTCGGACATCAGGTGGTTGACACCATGCAAAACAACTGGCCTTGGCGCTGAGCCAAGTTGTTCCGCACCGAGTTTGATCGGCTGGTCAGGCTGTATATCAAGCCAGCGTACTGCTGCGAGCACCCATGAGTGTTTTCTTTCTCCGCTGCGCACACTGATCAGAGAGCCATGTTCGGGGAGGATGTCGGGGTTGCTATAGTGGGTCAGGCCATAGCCATTTTCACCTTCATCCTGCAAGCTCCATGGTTCCGATTGTGTTGTGTGCGTGCTATTAGGCACACCAAGAGTATGTAGCACGTGCTCGAATCCGCAGGTTAGATGTACCGGGGAATGTTGCTCTTGGCGCGGGGTGTGGCGTAGCGGGCCGCCTCGGCTGAGTGTGGCCTGGATATCATCCAGCAGCGTGGGCACATCGGCTTCATTCTTGATGCCATCGAGCTTGCTTGGCGGCGGATTGATTAATTGAGCGCGGGTGATTTCCAATGCCTTCAAGGTGCTTTGCAGAGACCAGTAGCGCGGCGCAGTGCCTTGCTCTGCTTGCTTTTCAATTTGGAGCAGTGGCGTACAACCTGCCAGATCAAGCCAGTGGGTGTGCACTTGCATATCGAATTGTAAAGCTGGCTGCAAGTGACGACACCAGTTATGAACCCAATGCGTAGCCAGCTCGATTTTCCATGGAATCAGCCCAATCGGATTAATCAGGCTAAGCAGCAGGATATGGGCATAAGTATGTGTGCAGCTGGTTTCGGTATCGTTGATGTTCAGCCGTAGCCCGGAAAAGCCGTTGTATTCGGCAATGGCATACAGTGCATGCACGTTACGCCATGCATCCTGCGTGGGTGTTTCATAACGCATGTAACGCCACTGCATCAGTTTGCCTTGATAATGCAGCGCCAGTAATGTAATCGCCGGGAGTTGCTGATCCAATACCGGCTGGCCGTGAGTAGCGGCCTTGACGAAGCTCTGATAGGCCAGCGCCAATTGCCAGTAAAAAGCAAAAACTTCCTGCCACAGTGATTTTCCGGCGTAACGGAAGGCCGTCTGGTTCTTCAGATACTGCGTCACCATGCCTTCCTGCAGCTTGCAACCGGCATGGCGTAGCAACGCGAGCACATGCAATCTGCGTTCATCCAGAACAATGCTGGACAGATTGAATTGGTGGAGCGCCTCCACGACCATTTGATGCGCTTCATACTCATGATGAAACTGCAACTGGTCTATCCAGTGTCGGGTGCCATGCAATGTCGCGAAAGGCGTACGCTCATGGTGTGATCCCGGCAGCCATTTTTGGAATATTTTTGTGAACGCGCTCATTGCCTGATGAATAAATGGTTATTTTCCAAATATTCAGCACGATATGTGCCAGCCGAGGGATAGCTACAAGATGGCTGGCAAAGACTTAAATACAAGGTGTCGGGTATTGAAGGCCCGAAAAGTGAGGCGAAACCCGGACACTGGTGTCAGGAAGCCGACAGCGGATGCTGTGGCGGCAAAGCAGGCCACCCGAAAACAGGATCAGGCCGGCCGATGTGATAGCCTTGAGCATAATCGACGCCATATTCACGCAGTAACGCAACAGTCTCGGCATTTTCAACAAATTCGGCGACAGTTTTTTTGCCAAAACCGTGAGCTGCCTGTACCAGGGCTTTGACGAATAGCTGGTCGTCGGTATTGGTGACGAGATTGCGGATGAAGGAGCCGTCGATCTTGACGTACTCGACCGGGAGTTGCTTTAGATATTCGAACGAGGCAAATCCCACGCCGAAATCATCCAGGCTGAATGCACACCCCAGTGCAATAATTTTTTCCATCAACGCGCGGGCCAATGCGAGATCTTCAACCGCAGCGGTTTCAGTGATTTCAAAGATCAGGCTTGCTGGATTGATCTGTGAGTCGGCCAATTCGGTTTGCAAAAGTTCCAGCCAGCGCGGGTTGCTGAAACTGCGCCCGGACAGGTTGACCGAGAGCTTGATATTGGGTGACTTGCGCTGCAGTTCGGTTAACGCGGCGATTGCCTTTTGCAGTACCAGCCGGTCGATGCCCCGGATCAGGCCGGTGGTCTCGGCAATGCCGATAAACTCCATCGGCATATATAGATCACCTGTGAGGTTGCGCATGCGTACCAGTGCTTCGTAATGGCTCACGGTATTGCTGGATAATGACATGATGGGCTGGAAATAGAGCTCAAATTCATTGTCTGCTAATGCTTGTTCGATCTTGTCCACCCAGTACACGCGATTGAGGACACGCTCCATCAAACCTTCATCAGGGGCATACAAATGCAAATTGCCCCGGCCGCTCTCCTTGGCACGGAACAGGGCCAGATCGGCATTGGCCAATAGCTCCTGGGCAACGGTGCCGTGTTCGGGAAACAGCGTAATGCCAATACATGCAGAAACCTTGTGGCTGAGGGGTACTTCCGCCAGCGTAATCTTGGATAGGCTGTGCTGGATGTGGCGTGCCAGTTGCATTGCGTGCGGGGCGTCCAGATGGCTGAAAAAAACGCCAAAATCATCACCCCCCAATCGCCCGATCAGAGCGGGGGTGGGAAGCAGACCCTGCAATTGGCTGGCGACGGCATGCAACACCTGATCGGCTGCACCATGCCCTGTGGTATCGTTGAGCGATTTGAATTCATCCAGGTCAAGATAAATCAGAGCGCCACTGGGCTGTGCCTCGGTATGAGACAGGATTTCCTGTAGTGCTTCCTGGAAGCGATGACGATTGTACAGGCCGGTTAATGGGTCATATTCAGTCAGGTAACTTGCCTGCTTTTCGACCCGGTGCAATTCGGTGATATCCAGCCCGACTGACAAAATGGCCGCGTCATCGGTATTTTCAGCGCCAAGCGAAGAGTGTATCCAGACCACATCGCGTGAATCCCCATTTTTGCAACGCAACGCAGTTTCCTGGCGCAAACTGGCGCCGTCCGATTGTAGTAATGCGGTTAGTTCATTTCTGGTATCAATAGCTTGCTGTGGTTGGCTGAAATAATCCGTCAGTTTGGCACCGCGCAATTCCATATAGTCGAAACCGGTCAACGCAAGTACGTAGGCATTTGCCATCAGGATGCGGCCTTGCCGATCCTGCGTGACGATGAGCATTTGTGCTGTATCCAGCAGCCCGGAAACGAAATCGCGTTCGCGTGAGAGTTGCCGTACCAGTTCGTCCAGTTCATTGCTGTGTGAATGGTTTTTTTCCTGCAGGTCTTCCAGTCGGTCAGCCAGGTCCAGCGCACTGGCATCGAGCGTATCAAGTTCGTCGTGGACCGTATCCTTACGGCGGGGTTTTTCCAGACGGGAGCGGACAGTCTCGAATTCACCGCGTCCCAGCAAAGGCAGAGTTTCGGCGGTATGCTTGAGGCGCCGCATCGGGATCCATAACAGTGCCAGCAGTATCAGCTCCGAAATGATCAAGCCTAGTAATCCAATGCCGACGCTTTGCCAGGCCACGCTGTGCAGGTGCTGGAGATTGCGAGTGCGATCAAAAATCACCAGCATGGAAGGCTTGCCTACGGTGAGGGTGCCGCTCAATACCGATACCGGTAAAATTTCATAGTAGTGGTCATGGTAAGTTACGTTGATACGATGGTCAGCCACCGAGTTGCCTGCAGGTATGTTACGCAGAATGTCGAGACTGTCCTGGCCACCCGATATGGCCAGGACTCTGCTTTTGAGCGCTGGCACTTGCGTTTGCCGGGAGTCGTCGCTGGCCGAGTTGCCAAAGTGGGGTGCCAGAATGGCGAGCGCCATGTCGCTGCCAGTCATGCGCTGGAAGGATAATACCGTATCAACCAGCGAGGCGGCGACAGCCACTGCTGCGACAGAGCGCCCATTATCCAGTACCGGGATGATGTAATAATAAAGACAGGTTTCTGCACATGCCAGCAGGCGTTGCGGCTGCTCCTCCGCAATGACTTGCCTGACCAGTGCTGACAGGGCGAACTCGTCCACCTGCATGGCGTCATCCTTCCAGCTGGCAAACAATTGACCATCGGGTTTGAAAAACAGCACTTGTTCCAATCCGCTATTGAGATGCAGCGCACTCCAGTATCGCTGATAGTAACGTTGCAAAGCGGCTTTATCACCGTCAGCAATAGCGCTGTGTACATCCGTCAGGTTGGGAATCAGGTTGGCAGAGGTTTCCAGATGCACACCCAGTTGGGTAATCACTTCAGCGGCGAAACGCCGGCTTTGCGTCTCGCTCGCAATGCGCGCGTGCTCGAACTGGGCGCGCTGACTGCTGTAGTTAATGTAGGACAGCGAGGCATTCACGATAAGCAAGACCATGCTGAGTGGCACAATGATTTTCCACTTTAGGCTGAAAAAACGCCTGAGTTTTGCGGACTGATCGAGCATGGGTCTAGAAACGGTAAGCCGCCTGAAATAGCCACATATTCCAATGCCGTGTAGTGGTTGCAGGATTGATGTTGTCGCTATAGGGTAGCCAAGCGGTACCATTCACGTGATGAAATTCGCCGCGTAGCAGCCAGTGATTGTCAAGCTTGTAGCCCAGACCAACGGTCATGTCTTTGGCAAACCTGCTAAACGCGGGTGCGCCGGTCAACGTGCTGAATACCCGGCCATCCTTGTCATTGTTATCCCGGTAGGTGACATCGTAACGTGCCAGGGCCGACCATTTTGGAGTGAAGTGATAAGCCCCTTGTATATAGTAGCTACTGCCGGTTGCAGTGCGATTCAGAAAAAAAGTGCCAAAACCATGGGCATCAATACGATTTTGCGCATACTCACTTGTAAATACCCAGTTTTCCGCGTTGTATTGTCCGGACAGTACCCATGCGTCAAAGCGGATATTGCCACTATTAAGCGCATCGGGAGTCCCCGGCAGATAATGCGCACGCATACTGACACCGGTCAAGGCCAGCTTGAAACGGCTGTTGCCGGGTTCCAGAAGAATCCGGCCAATATACGAAGTATCCGCTTTGATTTTTCCGGGTCTATCGGCGCCAAGAAAGGTGCCTTCTGTTTCCCCGTCGGATGCGTCCGGTTTAATGACACTGAATTGATAGCTGATGTTGCCTATCGGCAAGGTATTGTCGCCATAAATTGCCACCCCAGGGGAAGACAGCACAAAGTTGCGGATGCGATCCAGATAAATGGATTGAGGCAACAGGATGCTGGGGCGGGTGGATGCGACATCACGCGTTTCATTGTACAAACCGTAAGGGTTTTTAATCTTGCCCAGATACACACCGTAGCGCGCGTTCTCACTGGCATGAATGGTGTAATCAACGGTTGCGAAATCGAGGCGCGGCGAGCCATTGTCGGTTTCACCTGCGCGCCGCGAAATGGCCTGTGCAGACAGCTGCAGGCTCGGGTTGAGACGCCAGGAGATATTCGCCCCTAACTCGGTAAAGTCAAAACCGGCTTTATTTTCGGTATTGCCGAAAAAATTATTATGGTCGGTGCTGATCATGGCCTGGCTGGCAAAGCCATGTATCTGAACACCATCCGGGAGGCTGTCAGCACTTGCGTTTATCCCATGGCCTGCAAGAGCAAATAAAATAACCGCCTGTATCTTGATGTTAGCTCGATTCATAATCACTCCATCACTCCCCCGATAAGGTTCTGGCCGAATTACCCACAGAAAGAGTGCGCACCCGTTCACCCGGTTTTATTTTCTTCAGGTAACCCAAGGCGCCTGGAGTGTGTGCAACGCTTTTGAGCATCTCTTCTTCAGAGTTAACCTCGATTGGTGCCTGACCTGTACCTGAATAAACCAGCCGGTCCCATGTCTGACGCAGTTGATATGGATAAACGTCCAGAACTTCCTTGCAGAAAGCCCTATGCAATGGGTTGTCGTCCGGCAATACGAATACCCTGACCGGCTGACCATCCGGCCATTGCAGTAATTTCATTGCAAACATGGAACGAACTGCGTTTTGTGATACGGAAGCGATTGTTACGCTGGGGTTCACGATAATCGTCACAGCCCGTGCGTTGGCTCCGTACAATACACAGAGGCACAGCAAGGCGTGCGCCCTGATGCGGACAGCACGATTCCTGAAAATGCAGAAAAAAGAAGGCATGTAAATGCTGGTTTTTGTCATCAGCGCTTGTTTGCTGGTGATTCAGCCCGGATTGATTGTGGGTGGAGAGAGCGCAAATGATAACAATGTTTCATCCCCATGCACCATGCCCGGTCAAGTTTTCCGGATTTTAATCCACATGTCATCAGCATTCGCGCTGGCTAATCTGAACATCCACAGCTAAAATGTGGGCCGCATCGCAGCAATCCAGGCAAATCAAGGAAGCGTGGCAGAGTGGTCGATTGCACCGGTCTTGAAATTTGTTGTAGGTAGTAAAAAGGAAGCTTGGCAGAGTGGTCGATTGCACTAGTCTTGAAAACTAGCATACCGCAAGGTATCCAGGGTTCGAATCCCTGAGCTTCCGCCAATAAAAACAACAAGTTAGAGAATTTTCTGCGTTATGAAAAGGCGGCAACAAAAGCCCCTGTAACTGACCCCATACAGGGCGAAATCAGCGCCAGCGCACCGTAAGGCCAAAACCAAGCGGTAAGCAGATAGTAAGTGGCGGAGTGGTAAGTATTACGTGCACAGCGCCGTTCATGCAGGCCCTACGGCCGCACAGCAACGACACAGCCTACAATGTTGAATCCGCCTTTTCGTATCCGGGGAACATCGAATGACAAGAACGCTTGCTAAAAAGCTGCCAACACCTGTCAAAGTTTAAATTCAGAAATTTCTGAACCTTCGTCGCCGTCGCTCTATAGCAATGGGCTACTACTCCAAGAAACTCGAGATGATCAATAATTGGGTTTGGCGAGACACTGAAACATCGAATTTTTACTACAAATTAACGCCATTTAATCGAGACCACCTCGCTCAACTTATTTCGAGCGTTACAGCGGAGCGCTACGAAAAAATTGTCCAATATTTTGAAGAATTAGAAGGTGACGTTGAGTTGCGTAAGCACTTGGAGCATGTGCTTAAGGGCACTCAATACGGAAACGATATCGAAATTGATTATGGTAGGCGCTTGGGTTGGTATACGTTTGTTCGTGTTCTCAAACCAAAGGTTGTTGTTGAAACAGGCGTCGATCACGGTGTTGGGTCATGTGTTCTCGCGAGTGCGTTACTTCGTAATATCGCAGAAGGCCATGAAGGAAAATACTATGGAACTGAGATCCGTCCCGAGGCAGGACAGTTATTCTGCGGGAAATATGCAACGGTCGGAAAAATTCTTTATGACGACTCAATAACTTCACTTAAGAAGCTCGATGAAAATATTGATCTCTTCGTCAACGATAGTGACCACAGTGATGAGTACGAATATCGGGAATATTTGACTGTTGCTGAGAAATTATCAGATCGTGCAGTAATTTTGGGCGACAACTCCCATGTCACAGATAGTCCTTCTCGATTTTCTAGGGAGCAAGGAAGGAAATTTATATTTTTTTCCGAAAAGCCTGAAGACCACTGGTATCCGGGTGCTGGCATAGGGATTTCTTACAAATAAGTCTTGGTTGCTTCAGTACGGGTTGTATCGCCAACCAGCTACTTGGGGCTCACATACGCAACGAAACTCCGCAGGGCGGTAGTGGTGTAAGTGCAGAGTCGCATTGTTCGGGTTCCCCTATTGGCGCGCTAGGTGCGGGAAGGCGTGGCAGCGCAGCACGCTTTCGGGGTACAGGCCGCGCACCGTCGCCGTTACCCCTTGCGCTGCCACGCTGGCCGTTGCCTGTGCGCCCCTGCTGTCAGCCAGTCAAAACAAACCCGCCACATTGGGCGGGTTTGTTTTGCTGGTCTTGCTGTGGTCAGTTGCTTACTGTGTCCTCCTGCCTCACAGCAACACGGCAGACTCCAGCCGCTTTGCCTGATACCGTCAGGCTGCGGTTAAAACCTTATGCCGCCAGCGGTGAAACCTCCTGGCCGATCCGCTCCCCGAGTTCCAGCTCTGCGGTTTCCAGATCGTACTGAGCCTGTAAATTCATCCATGTTTGCGCATCCATGCCAAACAGTTTAGCCAGCCGTAAGGCGGTATCTGCCGTGATTGCGCGGTTGCCGGCGCAAATCTCATCGACGCGCCGCTGCTGTACATTGATGAGCTTGGCGACCTTGTAACGGGTAATGCCCATGGGTTCAATAAAATCATTCATCAGCACATCGCCGGGATGTACCGGCGCGAGCCGCTTTCCGGTAGCCACGGCGCGAAAGTCCGCTTTGTTTAAATCTTTGCGATCAATACTCATTTTGTTACCTCGTCAGTGATAATCGACAATCTCGGCGTCGAACGCATGACCATCGCGCCATGCGAAACAGATACGCCACTGGTCATTGATGCGAATGCTCCATTGTCCTGCGCGGTTGCCCTTGAGCTGTTCCAGACGGTTGCCGGGTGGCACCCGCAGGCTTTCCAGCATTGCCGCCGCGTCAATCAGTTTCAACTTTCTGCGGGCCGTAGCCTGGATGGTCTTGGGCAGCTTCCGCACTTCAAGGCCATGGAAGATTGCGGCGGTCTGCTTGTCAGCGAAAGTCTGAATCATGGGTTATGGTATTGCACTGCGTTAGTATTGTAAAGCGTTATCATTAGTTGCCTATGGTTTCCGCATCATGCGGCGCTTACCAGCCGCACCACGTTACCAGCGCCAGCACAGTAGCGTCCCCATGCGCCCATAAGCTCCACGCGGCGCTCGAACAGGTCGCTGCGCATATACGCGGCTTCGGTCTTGTCCTGATTGCTGTGTGCCAGTGCGGCCTCCATAACAGCGCGGGGGATAGATGTTTGTTCAGCGCCCCAGTCGCGGAATGATGATCTGAACCCGTGAACGGTCACGCCATCGGCAACAGTGCGCAGTGTCTTGTTGACTGCTACATCGGACAATAAACCGCCGCGCTCTCCGGGAAAGATTCGATCATTGCCGGGCTGTTTCCATTGCTGCATTGTGTTCAGGATTTCCATGGCCTCGGCGGACAAGGGAACCCGGTGTTCTTTACCTGCCTTCATGCGGCTGGCTGGTATCGTCCAGACCTTGGCGTCCAGGTCTATCTCGCCCCATAGTGCGCCGCGTGTCTCGCCTGAACGTGCTGCTGTCAGGATCGTAAAGCGCAGGCAATAGGCCGATAGGAAAGTCTTATCGCGCAATGCGGACATGATGCGCGGTACATCGGTATAAGGTGCGGCAGGGTGGTGGATGCGCTTATAGACCTTTGTCGGTGCAGGCAGAACCTTGTCCATGACGCCTTTCCAGCGTGCAGGGTTGCGGCGGTCGCTGTCATCGTGAACCGCTGCATAGTCCAGCACGGCCTCGATGCGCTGGCGCACCCGGCTGGCTGTCTCGGTCTTGGTCGCCCACATCGGCAAGAGGATTGCTTTTACATCGGCCAGACCCACATCGGTGGGCAGCTTGTGGCCTATGACCGGATAAGCGAACTGCTCAAGCGTCGTTACCCACTGCTTGGCGTGTTTGACATTGCGCCAGCCTGGGCGCCTGGCTTCGATCAGCGCCAGCGCGCAATCCTTGAACGTCATGGCGGCAGGATCAGGCTTGATCCGTATCACGTGCGCGGGGTCGGTACCGTCTGCCACTGCCTGACGCATCAGCGCGGCTTTATCGCGTGCATCAGCCAGTGTGCGGGTATGCGTCGCGCCCATGCCGATTTCGCGCACCTTGCCCGCCTGCTTGTATCTGAAAACCCATGATCTGGCGTTGCCCTTTACTCTCAGGTAAAGATTGCCGCGCCGTCCTCCATACTTACCTGTACTTACTTCTATACTTACCCTGCAGCACGGATTGTAGGAAACTTTGGCGGACTTGTGCGGCTAATAATATCGGTTAAACCTCGTGTTTACAGGGTGTTTAGCGGATTGTTGCGGATGGTGGCGGACATGGGTTCGGCGGGCACCGATTCATCCGGCACAGATGATTGAAACAATGCTTGTATTTTGGCGCAAGTCGCATCCAGCAGCGCTCGCAGCCTGTTGCGATGATACAATTGCGCCCATCCTCAGACCGGTAAGCGCAGCGCGTTTGCGGGTACTTCTGATAACGTTTTTTGAATGGTTACAAATTCAGGCATGGCTGACTTGTCACGCCATCTATCATTGTGGATACATCGAATAAACCTCTGACACTCACTGATCATTCGCGCGATGCGGCCGGCATGACTTACGTCTATCCGGTGGTGTCGCGACGCGCGGGCGGGGTATCGGTGGGCATCAATCTCAATCCCAACAATGCCTGCAACTGGCGCTGCATTTACTGCCAGGTGCCGGGGCTCACGCGCGGCGCGGCGCCGGAAATCGACCTGGCGCTGCTCGAACGCGAACTGAGCGGTTTTCTGCACGAGCTGCTGCAGGGCGACTTCATGGCGACGCGCGTGCCGGAGAGTGCGCGGCGCATTAACGATATCGCCTTGTCCGGCAATGGCGAGCCGACCAGCGCCAAAGCCTTTGTCGAGGTGATAGAGCTGATAGGCCGTGTGATGGCGCGTTTCGACCTCACGGGTAAAATCAAGCTGGTCCTCATCACCAATGGCAGCCTGTTGGACAAGGCCTACGTACAAGCGGGGCTGCAACAGATGCGTGCGCTCAACGGCGAAGTCTGGTTCAAGCTGGACAGCGCCACGCGTGAAGGTTTGCGCCGCATCAATCACGCCGAACTCAGCCCGGAGCGGGTGTTTGCCAACCTGCAAACTGCCGCCGGGTTGTGTGCTACCTGGCTGCAAACCTGTCTGTTTGCGATCGATGGCGCTGCGCCGCCGGAGGCGGAACAGCAGGCTTATCTGGATTTTGTGCGACGCATCGTAAGCGCAGGCGTGCCGGTGCAGGGTGTGCTGTTGTACGGTCTGGCGCGGCTCTCGCAGCAACCCGAAGCGCCGCGTTTGTCGGCATTGCCGGCAGACTGGCTGAAAGCGTTTGCGGAAAAAATCCGCGCGTGCGGGCTGGCCGTGAAAGTAAGTGCCTGATGATTTACGGCATCGGCACGGATATGGTGGCGGTGGCGCGTATGGCGCGGCTATTGGCGCGTCACGGCGAGCGTGCGGTGCAGCGTATTCTGGCACCGCAAGAATGGGCGGAATTTGCGCGCAAGTCTGACGGCGCGCGCTTTCTCGCCAAACGCTTCGCCGCCAAGGAGGCGCTGGGCAAGGCGGCCGGTACCGGCCTGCGCAGCCCGGTGGCGCTAAGCAATATCCGCGTGCAACATACCCCGCTGGGGCAACCCGAACTGGCGTTTGCGCCTGAGCTGCAAACCTGGCTGGCTGAACGGGGCGTGGCGCGCGCGCATCTTTCCATCAGCGACGAATCCGATTACGTTATAGCCTTTGTGATACTGGAAACCACACCATGATCCTGGGTCCCATCATGCTCGACGTGCCCGGCGTGGCACTCACCGGCGACGACCGCCGCCGCCTTGCGCATCCGCTGGTGGGCGGCGTGATTCTGTTTGCGCGCAATTATCAGTCTTCCGCGCAACTGCTTGCGCTGACGGCCGAAATCCATGCGCTGCGCACGCCGCATCTGCTCATCGCAGTGGATCACGAAGGCGGGCGGGTGCAGCGTTTCCGCGAGGGCTTCACGGTGCTGCCGCCGATGCGAGAGCTGGGGCGGATCTGGGATCGGCATCCCGCCGAAGCGCGACGGCTGGCGCGCGAATGCGGCTATGTACTGGCCGCCGAGTTGCGCGCGCACGGTGTGGATCTGAGCTTCACGCCGGTGCTGGATCTGGATTACGGCGCATCCGGCGTGATCGGCGACCGTGCCTTTCACAGCGATGCGGATGCCGTCGCCGACCTCGCGCATCAGCTCATGCTCGGCCTCAAGGACGCAGGCATGGGCAGCGTCGGCAAGCATTTCCCCGGCCATGGTTTCGTGCGCGCCGATTCGCATCTGGAAATCCCGGTGGACGAACGCAGCTATGCCGATATCGAACAGGCCGATCTGGTGCCGTTCCGCCGTATGGCAGGCTATGGCATGACCGGGGTGATGCCTGCTCATGTCATTTATCCTGCGGTAGACAGCCAGCCAGCCGGGTTTTCTTCTATCTGGTTAAAACGGATATTACGTGGTGAACTGGGCTTTGATGGCGCGGTTTTCAGCGATGATCTTTCCATGAAAGGCGCCGGCGTAGTGGGCGATATGGTGGCACGCGTGGCGGCAGCGTTGAATGCGGGGTGCGATATGGCGCTGGTCTGCAACGATTGTGTGGCGGCCGATGAGGTTCTGGCCCGACTGGATTACTGTATGCCGGCCATCAGCATTACACGCATCGCGCGTATGCGTGGCAAACAGCATCCTCCCGGCATGACTGAATTGCGTGAACAGACACGCTATGCAGCAGCCGTTCACACGCTCGCCGGTATCGGTCATGGCAGCGCCGATTTATGGGCAACAGACAGGAGCAACACTTGTGGCAAAGGTTGAAGAGACACATCAGGAGCATGACCACGCTCACCATGGGCACAACCATCACCATCATGGGAGCGGTGGCCTGGGCATCGCATTCTGGCTGACCCTCGGATTTGCCGCGGTGGAGGCGGGGGGAGGCTGGTGGGCAGGTTCGCTGGCCTTGATTTCCGACGCCGGGCACATGTTGATCGATGCGCTGGCGCTGGGGCTGGCGGCGTTTGCCGGCTGGCTGGCGTTGCGCCCGGCATCGTACCGGCATTCTTACGGTCTGGTACGCGCCGAAGTGGTGGCGGCGTTGGTCAACAGTGTGCTGATGCTGGCGCTGATGCTGGGCATCGTGTGGGAAGCCATCGCACGCCTGAATGCACCGCAGCCAGTGCAGGGTGGAACGGTGATGGTGATCGCTTCAATCGGACTGATGGTGAATATTTTTGTCGCTTATCAATTGTCGCGCGGCGAACAGACCCTCAATGTGCGGGCCGCGTTGCTGCATGTGCTGGGCGACATGCTCGGCTCGGTGGCGGCGCTGGCCGCGGGCGCGGTGATCTATTTCACCGGCTGGCTGCCGATTGACGCGCTGCTGTCGCTGTTTGTGGTGGCGCTGATTCTGGTTTCCAGCATTCGACTGCTCCGGGAAGCGCTGCATATTTTGATGGAAGGCGTGCCGAAAAATCTCGATCTGCCCGAAGTGGGATTGGCGATGGCGCAAACGGCCGGTGTGACCTCGGTGCATGACCTGCATATCTGGACACTGGCTTCGGGCAAGGTATCGTTGTCTGCGCATCTGGAAATTCCCGCCATGCAGGACTGGCCGGGTATTCTCCACAGCACACGGCAAATGCTGCACACGCGCTTTGATATCGACCACGTGACCCTGCAGCCGGAACTGCCCGCCGCTCAACTCGAACAGGTGGGCATTCCGTTTTATCCGCGCCACAATCATTGATGACGTCTTTCGATCTGAACTGCCGTGCCTGCCCGCGTCTTGCCGGTTTTCTCGATGAGGTACGCGTTGCCCATCCCGGCTACCATGCCCGTCCGGTCGCGCCATTTGGTGATGCCGATCCCTGGCTGTTGATCGTCGGCCTGGCGCCCGGCATGCATGGCGCCAACCGTAGCGGCCGCCCGTTTACCGGTGATCATGCCGGAATATTGCTCTACGAAACCCTGCACGCCTACGGTTTTGCCAGCCAACCCACCTCCGTGAGTACAGACGACGGTTTGCAATTACACGGCTGCCGCATCACCAATGCGGTCAAATGCCTGCCGCCTGCCAACAAGCCGGAAACCGCCGAAATTCGTCAGTGCAACCATTATCTGGCCAATGAAATTGTGGCATTGCCCAATGATCTGGCGATTCTCGCATTGGGCAGCGTCGCCCATACCGCCGTACTGATGGCGCTGGGGCTGAAAGCCAAATCCCACACGTTCGGCCACGGCGCGGTGCATGCGCTGGACGATGGCCGCACGCTCTACGACAGCTACCATTGCAGCCGTTACAATACCAATACGCGCCGCCTGACGCCGGACATGTTCCGTGCCGTATTTGCGCGTATCCGTGCCGACAAGGAGAGATGAGCCATGCCTTATGTGAATATCCGCATCGCAGGCAGTTTGAGCCGCGAACAAAAACAGACTATCGCCGAAGAAATCACCGGTACGCTGGAGCGTGTGGCGGGTAAGCCTGCCTCTTATACATACATTGCCTTCGATGAGTTGCCGGAAGAAAACTGGGCAATTGCGGGCAAACTGCTGGATGAAGACTGAAAGTTTCGACAGCAAGGCATTTCTCGCCACACTGCCAGGATTACCCGGCGTGTATCGCATGCTAGGGCAGGATGGCGAAGTGCTGTATGTGGGCAAGGCGCGCGACCTGAAAAAACGCGTGGCCTCGTATTTCCAGAAGACTGACCAGAGTCCGCGTATCCGGCTGATGGTGGCGAAAATCGCCAGCGTGGAGATCACCGTCACACGCTCCGAATCCGAAGCATTGGTGCTGGAAAACAATCTGATCAAGGCGTTGTCGCCGCGCTACAATATCCTGTTCCGCGACGACAAGTCCTATCCCTATCTCGTGCTCAGCGGCCACCGCTATCCGCGCCTGGCGTATTTCCGCGGTACGCCGCAGCGCCAGGACCGCTGTTTCGGCCCGTTCCCGAATTCCTACGCAGTGCGCAACAGCATCCAGATTCTGCAAAAGGTATTTCGTTTGCGCACGTGCGAGGATAGCGTATTCAATCATCGCTCGCGTCCCTGCCTGCTGCACCAGATCAAGCGTTGCACTGCGCCGTGCGTGGATTTAAGCAGCGCCGAGGACTACGCCGCCGACGTGAAGAATGCCGCGCTGTTTCTGGAGGGCAAGGAAAATGAGGTATTGCAGTCAATCACCGAAAAAATGCAGCTGGCTGCGGATGCCATGCGCTATGAAGAAGCGGCGTTGTATCGTGACCAGATCAAGAGCCTCACCGCGGTGCGCGAAAAGCAGTTTGTAGCCAGCCAGAGTCAGGCGGATGTGGACGTGGTGGCTGTGGTGGCCGAGCAGGGTCTGCTGTGTGTTAACCTGCTGATGATACGCGGCGGGCGGCATCTGGGCGACAAGAGCCTGTTCCCGCAAAATGCTCAGGACGTGACCCCCAAAGAAGCCATGGAAGCCTTTCTCGCCCAACATTATTTCAATCGTGTCGTTCCACCGCAGATTATCGTTTCCGAACCGGTTGACGCAGACGCCCTGGCAGCAGCTTTCAGCGAGCAGGCCGGGCGCAAGGTCAGCATCCAGGTCAACCCTATCGGCGAGCGCCGCAGTTGGCTGGCCATGACGCAAGGCAATGCGCGCATTGCCATCACCCGCCAGGTCGCGCAAAAAGCCACGCAAGAGGCGCGTCTCACCGCGCTGCAGGAAGCGCTTGTCCTGCCTAATTTGCAGCGCATTGAGTGCTTCGATATCAGTCATACCATGGGCGAGGCGACGGTGGCGTCGTGCGTGGTATTCGACAAGGGTACGATGCAGAATGGTGAATACCGGCGCTACAACATCAGCGGCATTACCCCCGGCGATGATTACGCGGCGATGCGCGATGCGCTTACCCGTCGCTACACTAAAATCCAGCAGACTGAGGCCAGGCGCCCCGACCTGATCCTCATCGACGGCGGTGCCGGCCAGCTCAATATCGCCAGCGAGGTCATGGCTGAACTCGGCATTGCTGACATCGAGTTGATCGGTGTCGCCAAAGGTGCTGAGCGGAAAGCGGGTATGGAGCAACTCATCAGTACCGATGGCCGCGCCACGCGCCTGCCCAGCGACCACCCCGGTCTGCATCTGATCCAGCAGATCCGTGACGAGGCGCATCGCTTCGCCATTACCGGCCACCGTGCCCGGCGTGGCAAGGCGCGCACCCACTCGACCCTGGAAGATATTCCAGGGGTGGGCCCCAAGCGCCGACAAAGGCTGCTGGAGAATTTTGGCGGTCTGCGCGGCCTGCAAAATGCCGGGGTGGAAGAGATTGCCCAGATTGACGGAATCAGCCACGCGCTGGCCGAAAAGATCTATCGTGAATTACACTAGGCTGACCCCTCACTGAATTAACATCATGCCGCTGAACCTTCCCAACCTGCTTACCTGGCTCAGAATCATTCTTATACCGCTGATCGTCGCCGTGTTCTATCTGCCCGATGGCTGGCTCACCGTGCGTGAAATCAATCTTGCGGCAGCTGGCATGTTCGGCGTTGCCGCCATTACCGACTGGCTGGATGGCTATCTTGCGCGCATCCTCAACCAGACCTCGGCCTTCGGGGCTTTTCTCGACCCGGTGGCGGACAAGTTGATGGTCGCTGCAGCACTGATCGTATTGGTGAAGCTGGGGCGTGTGGATGCGCTCATTGCGTTGATCATTATCGGCCGCGAAATCACGATCTCGGCATTGCGCGAATGGATGGCCAGCATCGGTGCGCGAGGTAGTGTCGCGGTATCGATGGTAGGCAAACTCAAAACCGTGGCGCAAATGATCGCCATTCTGTTGCTGTTATTCAATGAGCCTTTACTCGGCCTGAATACCCGCCAAATCGGCACCTGGCTGATCTGGCTGGCAGCTGTGCTGACCTTGTGGTCGATGGCTTACTATTTGCGCCGGGCAGTGCCGGAGGTAATCCGGCATGGGCGATGAGCGGGGCAGGAATCAAGAATAAGGCATAGGGACTCTGGCTCTCATCAGATAAATGAATCCAGTCAGTTGACGGACGCGAGGACGGTTATGACCACAGCGTTAAAAAATTCCGACGCAAGTGGACAAGATCGAACCTGGATTTTATTTACCTTGTGCCTGTGTGTCTTGCTGGTTCAAGTAGACACCTCCGTGGTCAATCTCGCAGTGCATGCCATTAGCGTTGCCTTGCATGCACCCCTGACGGCGCTGCAATGGGTCGTGGATGGTTATAACCTGACTTATGCGGTGCTATTGATGTCGGGCGGGGTGCTGGCAGACTTGTTTGGGCGTCGACGCATTCTCATGTTGGGCACAGCAATTTTCACACTGGGTACCGTTTTGTGTGGTCTGGCTACCAGTTCTGAAGTTCTGATCAGTGGCCGTGTCGTTGCAGGTATCGGGGCTGCGTTGCTGCTGCCCAGTACTCTGGCGCTCATTCGGGTCATCTGGACCGAGCCCAGGGAGCGTGCCCATGCAATTGGTATCTGGGCAGGTACGAATGGCGCGGCGCTCGCGATTGGCCCCACATTGGGTGGTTTGCTGATTAAATTTGCCACCTGGCGTAGCGTATTCCTGCTGATAGCCCCGATTGGATTGGCGGTGCTATGGCTGGCACCGCGTGTCATCCCTGAGTCCTCTGATCCACAAGGGAGGCGGATGGATCTGTCGGGGCAAATTTTCGCCGGGCTGACACTGGCAGGCTTGGCCATGGCGGTGATCGAGCATGGCAGGATTGCAAGTATCAGCGCTGTCGTTGGCGCTCTTAGTCTGCTGTTATTTCTGCTGGTCGAAAAACGTGCCGGACCGGCTGCAATGATGCCGCTGCGGTTGTTCCGCAATCGGAGGTTCAGTGGAGCCATTGTGGTCGCGGCAGCCATGACCTTCGGTATGTACGGCGTGCTGTTTCTGTTGCCCATGGTCTGGCAACTGTCTGGTACGCTAAGTGTCACTTGGGCGGGAGTCGCATTGTTACCCATGTCGCTGGCATTTATCGCGCTATCCCACAAATCGGGTGCCTGGAGCAATCGTTTTGGATCGCGTCGCATGATGGCAGGAGGCATGGCGCTGATTGGCTGCGGAATCGGCGCCCTGGCCCTTACTCAATCAGGCCGGCCTCTAGGGCTTGCAATATTCGGGCTGCTGTTGACCGGGATAGGCATGGCACTGAATACCGGACCGGTTCTGGCTGTCGCGGTGGCCTCTGTCGAGTCATCCCGTTCCGGGATCGCTGCTGCTCTGTTGAATACTGCCAGGATGGTGGGCGCGACCCTGGGTGTGGCGGTGCTGGGTGCTCTGTATGCGTTATCGGGTTTTGCTGCTGCCATGCGAATCGGGGCCGCAGTGGCGCTAACAGGCGCTGTGATCGCCGCGTTCACGATCTCAGGATAGAATCAAATCATGTCGAAAGGTCCGGGTCTTTTGTAACATCAGACAATTATTATTTCAATATGAACTAAATTACTTTATCTTTCCCTAATCGGAGAGCGCTGTTCAAGGTATTCGCTACTGGATGGTGAAATGACCCCTTGTTATCCGACTCCCCTCCATCAATAAGGAATGAAATTGAAATTATCTTTAAAACAACAAGCAGTCGCGTTCAGTTTGGTTTTTGGCTTTGCCGCCAGTGCATTGGCTGCCGAATACCCTAAGGTTATTCAGACGGCCGTCAATCAGGGCGTCAAGGTGACAAAATCTTTTCCTGCAGCATCCGGCATGACCGGCTGGGTGCTTTCCAGAGAAGGGCAATATTCCATCGTATTTACCACGCCAGACAATAAAACATTGGTGGCAGGATTGATGATCGGAGAGAGTGGGGCCAATCTGTCGCAGGAATATGCTGAAAAATATATTCCCAAGCCCGATTTCTCTGCTGAATTCAAGGAACTGGAAAAGTCCACGATGATCGTGGAAGGTGCCAAGGCGCCTAAAAGCATCCTGTACGCGTTTTTCGATCCAAACTGCCCTTTTTGCCATATGACCTGGAAAGCATTGCAGCCATATGAAGCTGTTGGCCTGCAAGTGCGTTGGGTACCGGTTGCCTACCTTGCGCCAAGTAGCCTGCCCAAAGCCATAGAAATGCTGGCCTCGACTAACCCTACCGCGGCATTTCGCGCAAACGAACAGCATTTTGGCAAGGAGAAAAATCCGCCTGCCAAATTCACTGCCAGTGCTTATCCGGAGATCGCCAAGAAACTGGAGAAAAATGCCGAGTTGATGCGAAAATTCGGCTTTAACGGCACGCCAGGTATTGTGTGGAAGGATAAAAGCGGCAAGGTCCTGGTCAAGAATGGCATGCCAAAACTGTCGGAACTACCAGGAATGACAGGATTGCCTGAACAGAAAATAGATGACCCGGAACTGGCCAGATTCCGTTAATGAATCAGCGGGCAGGTCGTACTGTCTTGCCCGCTCGTACCGGCTGAATAGGCATCGTTGAGTTTGTCCGGGTTGTGGCGATTGCCAGGCAATTGATGCATGCTGGAAATACCTAAACCCTGGCAAAGGATTCAGTGAATGAAGGAAAATACGTCTCCCATTGCGCTGGAAGATGAGTCCACCCCTGCTGCAAAGGGGTTGCTGCGCCATAATCCAAAATCCTTTCTGAAACTGATTCTCATAGGCTTTGTTTTGGTGGCGCTACCGTTGATTATAGCCCTTATCAATAGTGCGGTATCCATTGACAAACTGGCGGAACAGAGCCGAAGAGCTGTCTATCAGGCAGCGCAGATCGCACATGGCAGCCGCGTCTTGCTGGATGAAATTTCGACCATGGAGCGGAGTGTGCGACAAACGCTTATCCTCGGCGACGCATCTTTGCTGGAGGGTTACTTTCAGGCACACGCGAAATTCATGAGTACGGCAACCAGCCTCTCGGCACTGTCTTTGCGCCCGGATCAGAAGCAGGTGCTGGATAAACTGGTTGCTTCTGAATCGACCATTTTTCAGCAGATATCTATTGCGCATCGATCATCACAGGGCTTGCAGGATATCGTCAGTGATTTTGTGCCTTTGCTGGATACGGCTCGCACATTTTCATCCGGTGGTTATGCGTTGATTGAGCATGAAGTGGCCGCGATGCAGGACATGGCATGGCATGCCCGATCCATCGTGGTATGGCAACTGCTGGCATTGGTACCTTTTGCAATCCTGCTGGCACTTGGTTTTTCGATTTTGATTGCACGCCCGATTCGACAGATTGATGCTGCCATCAGGACGATGGGAGAAGGCGAACTTTCCAAAGCGGTGAGTGTGGATGGGCCTCAGGATCTGAGGTATCTGGGCCAGAGACTGGACTGGATGCGTCGCCGCCTGCTGGAAGTTGAAGAACAGAAGACCCGTTTTCTGCGCCATGTTTCGCATGAACTCAAAACACCGCTTACGGCTATGCGGGAAGGCGCTGATCTGCTCGCGGAGGGGGTGGCCGGCGAGTTGACCACGAAGCAAAGGCAGATAGCGAATATTCTTTACACCAACAGTATACAATTGCAAAAACGTATCGAGGATTTGTTAAATTACAGTGCGCTACAGAGCGGGAAGACAGCCTTGGTAAAACGCACGGCGGCACTGAGAAAAATTGTAGAAAATGTGCTGCAGGATCAGAACCTCGCGATCATGAATAAGGATTTGCAAGTCGATTTTATTTGCCCTGACCTGTCGGTCGAATGTGATCAACAAAAGATCAGCATTATTGTGGATAATCTCGTGTCGAATGCAGTGAAGTTTTCTCCATACGGGGGGCATATTAAAATTAATGCGAGTCAGGTAGGCGAGTTGGTTTCAATTGATGTAGTGGATTCCGGCCCCGGTGTAGAGGCAGCTGACCACGCCAGAGTATTCGAGCCCTTTTATCAGGGACGCAAGGCACCTGATATGCATGTTCAGGGGACTGGTTTGGGATTGTCTATTGCGCGTGAATATGCGCGCGTGCATGGTGGCGATATTGTGCTTTTGACAGAGGCCGGTGCCGGGGCGAATTTTTGTTTTTCACTGCCTGTCGGTCAGGCGAAAGATACGGATGCCTGATATGTTGTCGAGATTCGGGCTTGTTTCCGTGATTATGGTGGTATCCCTGGCGGCGTGCACAAGCTTTCCGGAAAACCCGTCACATCCGCGAGCTGGCGGTTGGTCGCCACCGTTGATCGTGACCAGTCAGGTCGAAGAGCTGATGATGTATTACGATTTTTTACGCAAACAGCCGCTACCGGAACTCGTAAAGGAATATGACAAGGCACGGCAGAATCTTGCGCAAGCAAAAACTGATGTGAGCAGGATGCGTGTCGCCCTGCTTCTTGCAATGCCGAATACGCCTTTCCACGATACGGTCGCCGCATCCGGTTTACTTAACGAGGTCGGCAGGGACGCCAAAGCGCCGCCGAGCATGCGCGGCCTGGTCAGCATGATGACGATGCTGATCTCCGAACAACAACGTGCCAATAATACTGCGGATGATCTGTCGCAAAAGCTCAAGGATGAGCAAAAACGCGCTGATACGCTGCAAACGCAGGTGGATGGTATTAAAAATATGGAAAAAAATCTTATCCGCAGGGATAGGCGCGGGATTAATGCAAAGCCATGAGTGAGCCGCAATTAAAAATTCTGGTTGTTGATGACGATGCCGACCTGCTGGAGCTGCTCTCGATCCGGCTGGTTGCTGCCGGTTATGAAGTGGATACGGTGCAAAGTGCGGAGGCCGCGCTCAATCATCTCGATGTATCGCGTCCTCAGTTGGTGATTACCGATATGCAGATGGGTGGTATGGATGGTATGGCTTTGTTCGAACACATTCATCGCACTACCCCGACATTGCCGGTCATCATCCTGACCGCGCATGGCACGATCCCGGATGCGGTTGCAGCTGCGCAAAAGGGCGTTTTTGGCTATCTGGCCAAGCCTTTTGACAGCAAGACACTGCTGGCGCAGATTGCTCAGGCACTCAGGCTTTCACCCGGTATTACGCCGCTGGCCGAAGCGCCACAAGCATTATGGAGGGCAGGTATAGTCACGCAAAGCGCGGCGATGGAAGATATTCTTACCAAGGCGCAGCTTGTCGCTGAAGGTGATGCAAGTGTGTTGATTCATGGTGAGAGCGGCACGGGTAAGGAATTGTTTGCGCATGCCATTCATGATGCGGGAAAGCGAGCGAATCAACCCTTTGTGGCGGTCAACTGCGCGGCTATTCCGGAACAGTTACTTGAGTCAGAGCTGTTCGGGCATGTCAAAGGAGCTTTTACCGGCGCTGTGCGCGACCATAAAGGACTGTTTCAGATAGCAGAGCGGGGTACGCTGTTTCTCGATGAGATCGGGGATATGCCGCTTCTGCTTCAGGTAAAATTATTGCGAGTACTGCAGGAAAGGCAGATACGCCCGGTGGGCTCGGCGCAGACAATTCCTGTGGATGTGCGCATTATTTCTGCCACTCACTGTGATCTCCGGACAGAAGTCACTACCGGAGGGTTTCGTGAAGATTTGTATTATCGTTTGAACGTCGTGGCGTTAACAATCCCGTCATTGTCGGAACGACGCGAAGATATCCCTTTGCTGGCAAATCATTTCCTTGGCTCACTTGCCTTGAAATATGAAAAAAACATCAATGGTTTTGCACCCGAAGCGATGGAAATGCTGGTAAGCGCGTCCTGGCCCGGCAATGTGCGCCAGTTGATGAATATTGTTGAGCAATGCATTGTCCTGTCCACCACACCGCTGATCTCGCCGGTGCTGGTATATGACGCCATGCATAAGGAAGAAGAACAATTGGTTTCGTTCGAAGAGGCCCGCAAGCGCTTCGAAAGAGAATATCTGGTCCGCGTGTTGAAGATTACTTCCGGCAACGTTACACAGGCGGCTCGCCTATCCAAGCGCAACCGTACGGAATTCTATAAATTGCTGCAGAGACACCAACTGGATGCGTCTGCATTCAAGCCTTCCTGATTTTTTTCCATCACTCGTCACCGTTCGGCGACAAGCCATATTTCATTATTTTTCAGCAAGTTAATTGCTGGATATCCGATTCGTGTTGTTGCGAGACGACACATGAGTAATAAAACCATACAGACTCGATATTAACACATTGTTCTATATCGATTATTTTATATGGCATGGCAATTGCTATCTTCACAATATACAGCAATGTCGCTGCAAGTTTCAGGAGATACGGATGAGTAACGCTGCCTTGATTTGTCGAAATAAAACAGTTCAAACGTTCCTGCTCGGAACCGCATTGGTAATTTGTGGAGCGGGGATAGGTCACGCTGCAACAGCGCCCAAAACAAATGTTTCTCCCGCCATGGCTTTGTTTGATACCAATCATGATGGTTCTGTCAGTTCCAGGGAAGCTGCAGCACAGGGTATGCCTGCGCAGGATTTTAAAAAGGCTGATGCCAATCATGACGGCAAGTTAAGTCCCGAAGAGCTTGCCAACGCCATGGCGACAGACGCGCCTTCGGCAGATGCGCCAACGATGCCGCCATCGGGAACTACGCCCAAGTACTGATAATTTCTGCGGGGCACGTACCTTGGTTTGACTTGTTTGCGGAATTTTGTGAGGCGTTGGTTGGTGTGCTTCATTTTCTCCTTGGCATGAATTGAGATCGATTGTTTGATGATTCTGGATGCTTGATTGGTTGAGCGGTTTCATTGAAATCAAGCAAAAGGAGTTAAGGCCATGAAATACCTTGTAGATACACCAACAAAAAGTGTTGTCTCCACTGCTTTTCTGGGTATTTTTATGGCTATGGCGCCAATAATAATGACTACTCTGCATGCCGCGGACACCGGTAGAGATACCACATTCGCATGGTACGACAGGCACCAGAGTGACGTTGCGAGCAAAGTCGAGGCAGCCACCACTCGCCAAATGTCATCCGGGGCGTTTGATGAAGCCGATTCCAATCATGCCGCAAAGTTGGGCAAAGATGAATTCGTCAGGGCGCAGTCCCTAAGCGACCGCCGCAAGATGGCAAAGTACGTCGATGACAGTGTCATCACAGCGAAGGTGGAAACGAGGCTCATCAAGCATTCGCTTTTTAAAGGGTTGCAGATACATGTGCAAACTTATAAAGGGGCGGTGTTGTTGAGTGGATTTGTAGACAGTGCCAGACAAGCCGTGACTGCTGGTCGGATTGCAGCGGGTATTGAGGGTGTTACCAAGGTGATCAATAGCTTGGTCCCAAAAAATGCTGAATAGGCTGGCTTGTCCGGATTTAAAGCGGGAGACCCCAAATTCTAAGGATGGCGTGATATTGATCGCCTTTGTTTAATTAGCCTGAGGAAATTGATTAATGAAGATGCAATCCCATAGGTTGCCGTTTGATTCGAAAATTCAGGTGCTAAAGATGGTTGATGACCAAAGCATTACTGCGAATATAAGGGTTGCATTCAAACAACATCCTTCAATGCGCGATATTTTTATTCATGTGGAAACCTTTGCTGGTGGAGTGGAATTGACAGGTTGGGTGTGCAAGGTCATGCAGAAGCAATTGGCTGTCGCGCTAGCTGCGGATATACAAGGTGTTTCTTATGTAGTGAATAATCTTAGCGTGCGTATATAGAGCTGGGATTTAAATTTTTTCTACTGCTTACACAGAGATTCGGGATGAGATCATCAAAAAAAATCTATATTTAATTTTGGTGCTAGCCGGGATTTTGCTGACGGTTTTTAGCCTTCTTGGATTGGCGGCTATCTATGGCTATATTCCATTTATCGGAAGTCAGCATAAAGCAGAAGTTTCCCTTAGTACTAGCGTGGATGCACCGAGTCCGGCATTGAAGGATATAGTCCGCAAGTGAGTTGGTATACGACTATGCTTATGTAGTCCGAAATGTTCGCGCGATACACTATTTCCTTGCACCTCCCCGGTGCGTAAAAAAATCCATTAAATCAAACCGGCAGTCAAATGTTTATGAAGTAGTGGTTATTTGTGCAAATTTTTGGCAGAAAATACCCAGAAATACGTCAAATGTTAACCATTATAACGAAAATATGTTCATATGATAAGCGCACGGCCTTGGAGGTAGGTGCACCAAAGCGGTATCAATTTGATGTGAATATCAAAATTTCCTCGCATGTTAATTGCCTAATTTATTGAAATACAATATTATTTATATGTGGCTCGTATTTTGCTAAAGCCTCCTGAGAGTCCTGATCTTTTGTTAGGTCTAATATCCAGCGAGGTGAATTAAATGAATACAGTAAGCCCTGTAGGGGATTCCCGGTTGCCGCATAATCGATGGTGGCAGCTTGTTTTTGGCCTGGTTGCGATGATGTCCATTTCAAGCTCTCAATATGTATGGACGCTGTTTGTAAAGCCGTTGCAGTCTTCGCTTGATACGAGCCTGGCGGCTATACAGGTGACCTTCTCCATATTTGTTGTATTGCAGACTTGGTTGTCGCCTCTTCAGGGGTACCTGATTCAAAAATTTGGGCCGCGATTGCTGATATCCGCCGGCGCAATATTGACTGGCGGCAGTTGGGTGGCGGCCGCTTATGTTCATGATTTGGCGGGTTTGTATTTTTCCTATGGGGTCATGGGAGGGCTTGGAACAGGGATCGTCTATGTGGGTATTGTCGGTTTGATGGTGCAGTGGTTCCCTGACAAACGGGGTCTTGCCACTGGGTTGGTGGCTGCCGGTTATGGCTTTGGAGCGATATTGACGACTTTCCCTATTGCCGCAATGATCAAAGATGCGGGCTACGCACACACCTTGACAGTCTTCGGCATTGTCATAGGTTTGGTCGGACTGGTGGTGGCGCAGGGCTTGCGACGTGCGCCAAAACCTCTCGAGTTGCCTGCTTATATTGTTATAGCTGCCAGTAAGGCGGTTTCGCAAAGCACGCGTAATTACACCTCTGGCGAGATGCTGAAAACGCCGGTGTTCTGGCTGTTGTTTGTGATGATGACCATGATGTCTACGGGTGGCCTCATGGTCATATCGCAGATGGGTGCCTTCGCCAAGGATTTTGGTGTGAGCGACGTGCTGGTATTCGGTTTGGCGGCACTGCCCTTGGCGCTGTCAATTGACCGATTTACCAACGGATTGACCCGCCCGTTTTTTGGCTGGATATCCGATCATATCGGCAGGGAGAACACGATGGCGGTGGCATTCATGCTGGAAGCTGCAGCGATCATCATGATGCTGGCCTTTAGAGAGAATGCTGTGGCGTTTGTGCTGCTGTCGGGCGTAGTGTTCTTTGGATGGGGTGAAATATTTTCATTGTTTCCCTCTACCTTGACCGATATTTTCGGTACTGGCAATGCAACGACCAACTATGGTTTCCTGTACATGGCCCAGGGCGTGGGCGCCATTCTGGGCGCACCGGTCGCGGCGTTGCTGCATGAAACAACACACAGTTGGGTGCCCATCTTTGGCATTGTGAGCGTAATGGACGTGGCTACCGCGCTGCTTGCATTGTTCGTGCTCAAGTCGTGGCGTAAACGGATGGCTTCCGAGCGCATTGAAATGGCTCCCGCCCTAGCCTGAAGCTTGGTGTATGAACTCTGAACACAGGAGATAGATTGGATCATATCATTCCATGATAAATACATCGGGTACCGATACTGCAATGGCCGTTGCCCCCCATTTTTTGGCGTCACGGGCAGCGATTGATGTGCTCAGGGAAGGCGGCAACGCGATTGAGGCCATGGTGTCTGCTGCGGCCACGATTGCGATGGTATACCCGCATATGACCGGACTTGGAGGGGATGCATTTTGGTTGATTCATGAGCCGGGACAAGAACCGGTTGCAATCGATGCCTGCGGTGGAGCGGCTGCGGGCGCCAGTCCATCGTTTTATGCCAGGCTTGGGCTGGACAGCATCCCGGTGCGTGGGCCGCTGGCAGTCAATACCGTAGCTGGCACGGTGTCAGGCTGGGAGCGTGCGCTGGCATTGAGCAAGCAGCGCTGGGACGGGCGTATGCCCTTGTCCAGGCTGTTTGCCGATGCTATTCATCATGGAGAGCAGGGCGTAGCCGTTACCGGCAGTCAAATGCGCAGTACCCGGACCAAGCAAACAGAACTGGAATGCCAGCCTGGCTTCCGCGAACACTTTCTGGTGGATGGAGCAACGCCCAAGGAAGGCAGCCTGTTTTTTCAGTCCAAAATGGCTGCAACCTTACGCCATCTTAGCCATGCAGGCCTGGATGATTTCTATCGCGGCGAATTGGCGCAGACCATTGCGGCGGATCTGGCCGCATGCGGCAGCCCGCTTGTTCTGGCCGACCTGAATGGCTATCGAGCCGAGCTGACCCAGCCTCTGGCGTTGGAGCACACGCTGGGCAAACTCTACAATCTGCCCCCGCCTACGCAGGGCTTGGTATCGCTGATGATCCTCGGGATTCTGGACCGGATGGGGCTGAGCCAAATGGAACCGGACAGCGCCGACTACGTGCATTGCGTGGTGGAGGCCACCAAGCAGGCATTTAAAGTTCGTGATGCTTACATTACTGATCCCCGGGATATGCGTATCGACGCCCAGGCTTGTCTGCAGCCCGGATTTTTAAATCCTTTGGCAAAAGCCATCGATCTCGATCTTGCGCTGCCGTGGGGTAAAGGTCGCGGTCCAGGCGATACCGTATGGATGGGTGTAATGGATAGTCAGGGACGGGCAGTGAGTTTTATTCAGAGTATCTATCATGAGTTCGGAAGTGGCGTGGTGCTTGAACAGAGTGGCCTTAATTGGCAAAACCGTGGGTGCAGTTTCTCCTTGCAAAAAGGTGCGCTGAATGAACTGAAACCAGGGCGCAAACCCTTTCATACCTTGAACCCGGCGCTGGCGCGACTGCATGACGGGCGTGTGATGGTTTACGGCACGATGGGCGGCGACGGTCAGCCGCAAACCCAGGCAGCTGTATTTACCCGCGCTATTGTCTATGGGCAAAGCCTGCAGCAGGCGGTGACTGCGCCGCGCTGGTTATTAGGCCGTACGTGGGGCCAGTCTTCGGATAGCCTGAAACTCGAGGCGCGCTTTAGTAGTGAAGTTGTCCAGTCCTTGCGCCAGCGTGGTCACCAAATCGAGATATTGCATGATTTCGATGAAGCCATGGGACACGCTGGCGCGATCATTCGACATCCGCACGGCATGTTGGAGGGAGCGTCTGATCCGCGCAGTGACGGAGGTGTCGCCTGCTTCTAGATGGTCTGAGTCGTTACGAGCACCGAGTATTGTTTTGTGTGTGTAGATGAAAGTGGAGAGCTTGCATGACGTTTATTGTTTTTTATCTTGGCCTGGGTGTGGTAGGCGGTCTGCTGGGCGGGATGCTGGGAGTGGGTGGCGGTATTGTGGTTGTGCCCGCTTTGATCTGGATATTCAAGCATGAAGGGGTGCAGCCTGATGTGCTCACGCATCTTGCGATTGGCACCTCGCTTGCGGGTATTATATTCACCTCCTTGTCAGCAATCATTGCGCAGCAAAAGCGTGGCGCGATAGATTGGACGGTAGTTCGCATGCTGGTCCCCGCGACGCTGATCGGCGGGCTGGTAAGCGGCTATCTGGCCGGTTTCATACCGGCACAGACGCTCAAAATGATCTTTTCGGTATTCCTGATTATGGTGTCGCTGCAATTATTGGCCAAATGGCAACCCGCAGCTCACTGGACGCTGCCGGGGCCCAAAGGGCTTTGGGGGGTGGGCCTCGGTATAGGCTCGTTGTCTGCCATGATGGGAATTGGCGGTGGCACGATTTCCGTGCCGTTCCTGCACGCTTGCAATGTCGAGATGAAACGGGCCATCGCAATTTCCTCCACCTTAGGTTTCCCCATCGCTTTATTTGGTGCAGCGGGTTTTGTGCTGTCCGGCTGGCATCATCCGGGGTTGCCTGCATGGACTCTTGGCTATATTGATTTGCCGGCGTTGCTCGCGGTAGGTGTGACTTCAGTAATAGTGGCTCCAATGGGGGTTCGGCTGGCTCATCATTTGCCGGTAGCGAAGCTGAAGCGCGCTTTCGGTATACTGCTGCTGGTAGTTGCACTGCAAATGCTGTTCGGCGGATAGCTCGATGGACATTTGAAATTTGGGCTGCTGTCGAGCTGGCAGGATAAAATTTTTAAGGAACGCTGTGACCGAGCTGGATCAAACAATATTACGGATATTGATCGATGACGGACGCAGAAGTTTTGCGGATATTGCGCGTGAGTTGGGAGTGTCCAGGGTGCATGTGCGAGACCGCGTGCAAAAACTGATCACGGATGGTGTGATCGAGAAGTTTACCCTGATCGTCAATCCGGAAAAAATTGGCAGCACGGTGTCGGCGTTTTTCGATGTTCAAGTTGACCCGCAAGGGATAGAGGCCGTGGCTGAAGACCTCGCCCGGCAGCCGGAAGTACGCAGTCTTTACATCATGAGTGACATGACGAGCTTGCATATTCATACGCTGACCGATGATGACAAGGCACTCGAAGACTTTGTCCACCGGAATCTGTTTTCGCGCAAACACATCGTCAAGGTCAATTGCAAGACGCTGCTGTCACGAATTAAAAATCGCCGGGGTGGCCCCCGAATCTAGCGAGCAGATTTTAATGAGGACGGAACCGTACCCGCAAAGCGGCGGGTACGTTTATGACAAATACGGCAAAAGTGGAATCCTAGCGCCTGCCCACCGAATTTTTGGCCAGCACTGAAGCTGGGGCGCTTTCTGGAAGCGCGTCCAATTTGTCCTCTATGGGCATCTCAGGTGTTTTAACCAGGCTGGCATGGGGTGTTGAGAGTGTGGCGATGTCTCCCGAGAGCACGCCACCCTCCTCGATTTTCAACGCGCCATAACGAATCTGCCCTGTGACTTTCCCGGTCGCGTAAATCACCAGGCGCTTGCGGGCGGTGAGTTCACCTTCGAAATGGCCACGAATTTCCGCAACGTCGATTTCTGCCGTGCCCGAAAAGACCCCGCCTTCAGCAATACGAATGTCACGGCTATTCATGGAGGCTTCCACCCTGCCTTCTACAACCAGAATTTCACAATCGGTGATTTCTGAACCTTTCAGTTTGATGTTTGGGCCTACCGTCAGTTTGTTACCTTCCTCATTATTGGAAGTCGATTTTACGCTCGTGGGTGTTTCAAGTGATTTGGGCGTACTATCCAACGGCCTGCTGGGAGTATCCATTAACGAATTATTCATGCTGTGATGAGTGGTTTTGGCATGGGCTGGTTGCATGAAATTCTTGAGCATGTGTATCGTCCTCTCGCTAGGATTGAGTCGCGGAATTGCCACGGTAGGGAGCAGCCGTGATTCGTTAATCTCCTAGCAAAATGTGCGCCATTTACTAAATATGTAGAATAAACAATTGGATATTTTATTAACACGGGCATCGAGTATGGCCAAGAGGATCAGGTTTGTCGCTGCAAAGCGACGATAAATTCAAAGGCATTTTATTTTTTTTGTATAAACCTTATAAATCAAAGCTGTATTTGTATTTTTTGTGTCGCCAAATGACGACGAATTTTTGATTGAGCGTTGAACTATTTCATAATTAATTAAACGATATGTCTTTTGCTTCGACCCTTCCCAAAAGCAGTTTGTCTACCCTTAAAGGTCTACTGCCTTTTTTGGCACCCTACAAAAGAGAATTTCTGTTGGCAGGTATTGCGCTGCTGGTCGCCGCAGGCGCGACACTTGCCATTCCGTATGCGTTCAGGCAAATGATCGACCTCGGTTTTGGCGCAACAGGTTCAAAAAGTATCCGGCATGTGAATACCTATTTCCTTGCACTGTTCGGTGTGGCCTGCATTCTGGCAATTGCTACTGCTGCGCGTTTTTACATGGTTTCATGGCTGGGGGAACGCGTTACTGCTGATATTCGCGGCGCGGTTTACTGGCATGTGGTGAGACAAAGCCCGCAATTTTTTGAGACCACCCAGAGTGGGGAAGTGTTGTCACGCTTGACCACGGATACCACGCTGATCCAGGCTGTGGTTGGCACCAGCATCTCCATGGCGCTGCGCAATACTTTGCTGTTTATGGGCGGCCTGGTGATGTTGTTTGTCACCAGCATCAAGCTGTCGTCCATCATTATTGTGCTGTTGGCTGCGGTGGTGTTGCCGATCGTTTTCTTTGGGCGGCGTGTGCGCAAACTGTCACGTGACTCGCAGGATCGTATCGCGGATGCATCGGCAATGGCGGGTGAAATCCTGAATGCAATACCAACGGTTCAGGCGTTCACGCATGAGGGCATGGAATCTGGCCGCTTTACTGACTCGGTTGAAAGTGCTTTTAATACAGCAATGGCGCGTATCCGTGCGCGTTCAATGCTGACCCTGGCGGCCATTTTTCTGGTCTTTGGTGCGATCGTGTTTGTGTTGTGGTTAGGTGCGCAAGCAGTAATGGGGGGCCGGATGACAGGAGGTGAACTGGCACAATTTATTCTCTATGCGGTTATTGTAGCCGGTGCCATCGGTGCATTATCTGAGGTGCTGGGTGAGGCACAGCGGGCTGCGGGTGCGACTGAACGGTTGCTGGAATTGATGGCCGTGCGCTCCCCGATTCAATCTCCCGAGTTAGCCCAGGTATTGCCAGCGCGTTCTCACAATGGCGCTACGCTGGTATTGCAGGAGATCACTTTTCATTACCCTTCGCGCCCGCTCACGGCTTCCTTGTGTCGGCTGTCGCTTGTCGTCCAGCCGGGCGAGACGGTGGCTGTAGTGGGGCCGTCCGGCGCGGGCAAGACCACGCTGTTCCAGTTGTTGCTGCGTTTTTATGATCCGCAACACGGATTGATCACGCTGGATGGCGTCGATATCCGGCAGCTCGATTTGCATGACTTGCGGGCAGCCATCGGTATTGTGCCGCAGGATACGGTGATTTTTTCTGCCAATGCGCTGGAAAATATTCGTTATGGGCGCATTGATGCGACGGATGCGGAGGTAATCACTGCCGCAAAAATGGCTGCGGCGCATGAATTTATCGAAAACCTGCCCCAAGGATATCTATCCTTTCTGGGGGAACGCGGCGTGCGCCTGTCGGGCGGGCAACGCCAGCGAATCGCCATCGCGCGGGCGTTGCTTAAAAATCCACCATTATTGTTGCTGGATGAAGCGACCAGCGCACTGGATGCCGAATCCGAGCGGCTGGTGCAAAGAGCGCTCGAAGCAGCAATGGCCGGCCGTACTACGCTGGTCATCGCACATCGCCTGGCCACGGTGCAGCGCGCAGACCGTATAGTGGTGATGGAAAATGGCGAAATTGTGGAGGTTGGCACGCATGCTTCGCTGATTGCATTGGGCGGTATTTACGCCAACCTGGCTGCACTTCAATTCCATACACCCGGTTAAGCCATTTGCGCGTTGCCGAGAAGATTGACGACGTGGTAGAATTACGCCCTTGGTGTGCATGGTGCGCATCAAAATTCGCACAGTCGTCAATAGCTTAGGGTGCCCCGAACGGGGTGTTGGGCGACGGCTGGAGGCTTAACCCTAAAGGAAATATTATGTCTATTACCATGCGTCAAATGCTGGAGGCTGGTGTTCACTTCGGCCACCAAACCCGTTTCTGGAACCCGAAGATGGCACCGTACATCTTCGGTCATCGCAACAAAATCCACATCGTCAACCTCGAAAAAAGCTTGCCGATGTTCGAGGATGCACTGAAATTCGTGCGCAAACTGTCAACCAACAAGGGTACTGTGCTGTTTGTGGGTACCAAGCGTTCGGCGCGCGAAATTGTGCGCGAAGAAGCTGAGCGCGCCGGCATGCCCTATGTGGATCACCGCTGGTTGGGGGGCATGCTGACCAATTTCAAAACCGTCAAGCAATCCGTCAAGCGTCTGAAGGACCTTGAAGCCATGCTGGGCGATGTCAATTCCAAGCTGACCAAAAAGGAAGCGCTGGTGCTGCAGCGTGAATTTGACAAGCTGGATCGTAGTCTTGGCGGCATCAAGGATATGAGCGCACTGCCTGATGCATTGCTGGTAATTGATGTGGGTTATCAGAAAGGTGCTGTGACCGAAGCCAACAAGTTGGGCATTCCCGTCATTGGCGTGGTAGATACAAATAACAGCCCGCTGGGTATAGATTACATCATCCCCGGTAACGATGACTCCAATCGCGCGATTCGTCTGTATGCGCGCGGCATGGCTGACGCGGTGCTGGAAGGCCGTAGCCAGGTGATCAGCGAAATCCTGGGTGAAGGCGAAGAATTTGTTGAGGTGGAAGCCTCTGGAGAAGCAGCAGCGCAATAAGCTGGTCTTCTTGAAAAAAAGGGGGCGTACGCCCCTTTTTTTGTAATAAATTTTTGAATTTTGAATTAAGAATCCGAGGAGTAGGACATGGCTGAAATTACTGCAAACATGGTCAAGGAACTGCGTGAGCGCACTGGTCTGGGCATGATGGAATGCAAAAAGGCATTGACTGAGACCGATGGTGATATGAGTGCTGCCGAAGATCTGATGCGTATCAAGAGTGGCGCGAAGGCTAGCAAAGCCGCAGGGCGGATCGCAGCGGAGGGCGTAATCGGTTCTTTTGTCAGCGCGGATGGTAAGGTTGGCGCATTGGTGGAAATCAATTGCGAGACTGATTTTGTTGCCAAAAATGAGGATTTTCTGGCTTTTGCCAAGTCGGTTGCGCAACTGTCTGCACAAAGCGGAATTACCGATGCGGCTGCGTTGTCTGAGATGGCCATGCCGGCTGGTGGCAGTGTTCAGGAAGTGCGTCAGGCTTTGATTATGAAATTGGGTGAAAACCTCAGTATTCGTCGCGCCGTACATTACACTACAACAGGCAGTTTGGCCGTTTATCTGCATGGTTCCAGAATAGGCGTGATGGTAGACCTGGATGGCGATGAGGCATTGGGAAAAGACATCGCCATGCACATCGCGGCGAGCAAACCGATTTGCGTGTCGAAAGACCAGGTATCTGCCGATTTGCTGGACAAAGAGCGCGAAATTTATACAGCGCAGGCTGCTGATTCAGGCAAACCTGCCGACATTGTGGCCAAAATGGTAGAAGGTCGTGTCAGCAAGTATCTTGCCGAAGTGACTCTGCTGGGCCAGCCGTTTGTGAAAAACCCCGACCAGACTGTAGAAAAATTGCTGGCCGAGAAAAAAGCCAAAGTGAATGGCTTCACCATGTTCGTGGTGGGTGAAGGTATCGAGAAAAAAGTGGTGGACTACGCTGCCGAAGTGGCTGCGGCTGCCAAGGTTTAACACCATGAACGCCCCGGTGTACAAGCGCATTTTGCTGAAGTTGTCGGGTGAGGCCCTGATGGGCGACGACAGCTATGGTATTAACCGCGACACCATTGCCCGCATCATCGGCGAGGTGAAGACGGTGGTCGATATGGGTGTGCAGGTGGCTGTAGTGATCGGCGGGGGTAATATTTTCCGTGGTGTAGCGCCGGGCGCTGCAGGCATGGATCGCGCGACCGCCGATTATATGGGCATGCTCGCCACCGTAATGAACGCACTGGCGTTGCAGGATGCATTTCGTCGCGTTGGCGTGCCGAGCCGGGTACAGTCAGCGCTCAATATCGAGCAGGTTGCCGAGCCTTATATTCGTGGCAAGGCATTGCGTTATCTGGAAGAAGGCACCGTGGTGATTTTCGGCGCCGGTACCGGGAACCCCTTCTTTACCACCGATACCGCTGCCGCATTGCGCGGTATGGAAATGAACGCGGATATTGTGGTCAAAGCCACCAAGGTGGATGGCGTATACAGCGCGGACCCGAAAAAAGACCCGGCTGCAACACGTTATCAGCGACTGAGTTTTGATGAGGCGATCCAGAAGGATCTGAAAGTAATGGATGCGACCGCATTCACCTTGTGCCGCGACCAGAACATGCCGTTAGCGGTATTGAGTATTTTCAAGGCCGGTGCATTGGCGCGATTTGTCTTGGGCGAAGATGAAGGTACCCTGGTTTTAGCGCAGTGTTAACAGGAGTTATTCATGATTGCAGACGTCAAAAAAACTGCTGAGCAAAAAATGGTCAAAAGCCTGGAGTCGCTTAAGGCGGATTTGGGTAAAGTGCGGACTGGTCGCGCACATACCGGTATTCTTGATCATGTTACGGTCGATTACTATGGCAACCCCACAGCGATCACCCAGGTGGCCAATATTACCCTGATGGATGCACGTACCATTGCCGTACAGCCGTGGGAAGGAAAGATGGTCGGCGCCGTGGAGAAGGCAATACGCGATGCCGACCTGGGATTGAACCCGTCCAGCCAGGGCAATCTGATTCGCGTACCGATGCCTGCGCTCACTGAAGAACGTCGTCGCGATCTGATCAAGCTGGTGAAAACCGAAGGTGAAAATGCCAAGGTAGCGATGCGCAATGTGCGCCGTGATGCCAATGCGCAGTTCAAGGATCTGCTCAAGGACAAGGCCATCAGCGAAGACGATGAACGTCGCGCCCAGGATGATATTCAGAAGCTCACCGATAAATATATTGCCGAGATCGACAAGGCGCTGGTCGCCAAAGAAGCCGACCTGATGGCGGTCTAGGCCTGATTCAGTGGGCATTTTTACCAGCTCTACCCGGGATATCCCACAAGCACCTGACGTGCCGCGGCACATTGCCATCATCATGGATGGTAATGGGCGCTGGGCAAAAAAACGTTTCCTGCCACGTATTGCCGGGCATAAGCGCGGTGTGGAAACCGTTCGCGATGTGATCAAGGCGTGCGGCGACCGCGGTGTGGAATACCTTACCCTGTTTGCCTTCAGCTCGGAAAACTGGCGCCGCCCGCACGACGAAGTATCCATGTTAATGGATCTGTTCGCGCTGGCACTGGAGCGGGAAATCACCAAGTTGCACAAGAACGGCGCCCGGCTGCGCGTGGTGGGCGACCTCGCCCGTTTTGGCCCCAAGCTGGTCAAACTCATCCACGAGGCGGAGCATCTCACCAGCAACAATACCCGCCTGACCCTGACCATCGCTGCCAATTATGGCGGGCGCTGGGACATCATGCAGGCGATGAATGCGATGCTGGAAAAGCACCCGGAATTGATAGGAAAGACTATAGACGAAGCCGATCTTGCGCCGCATCTGTCCATGCATTATGCGCCCGAGCCGGATCTGTTTATCCGCACTGGCGGCGAACAGCGCATCAGTAATTTCCTGTTATGGCAGCTGGCTTACTCTGAACTGTATTTCACCTCCGCACTATGGCCGGATTTCAATGCTGCCGCGCTGGATCAGGCGATTGCTTCGTACAGTAACCGCGAACGCCGTTTCGGGCGTACCAGCGAACAGTTGATTGAACATGCTAAGTAAACGCTGGGCGACAGCCCTGACTCTGCTGGCCGGTTTTTTGGCCTGCCTGTTTTTATTGCCGCAGCCAGCGTGGACAGTGGTAATGGTCGTGCCGCTGATATTCGGCGCACGCGAATGGGGACGTTTGTCCGGATTTTCCATGGCGGCAGCAAATGGCTACGCAGTGGCGAGTGTCGCGCTAGCGGCATTCGTTTATGTGTGGGGTGACGCGTACCATGGCTTGATTTATCTGGCAGCGACACTGTTCTGGCTGGTGGTTGCCCCCCTCTGGCTGGCCTTCGGCTGGCGACTTCAACAACCTGTATTGCGTATATTGGCCGGCTGGCTGGTGCTGTTGCCGCTATGGCTTTCATTGCTTGATTTGCGTGCCTACAGTGCTTTGGGCTTGTTGCTGCTCATGGGTATTGTATGGATTGCGGACAGTGCAGCTTATTTCACCGGCAAGCGTTTCGGCCGACGCAAACTGGCTGCACAAATCAGTCCCGGCAAGACCTGGGAGGGCGCTGCGGGTGCGGGGTTGGCCGTGACAATCTATACCCTGATTGTGCTGGGTATTGCAGCAGCATCGGGACGGGTGCAATCTCCTGCGGAGTGGCTGCTGCCTTTGGCGCTATTTGTCTGGCTGGTATTTTATCTGAGCATATTGGGTGATCTGTTTGAATCCTGGGTCAAGCGGCTGGCCGGTGCCAAGGATAGTGGCAATTTGCTGCCCGGGCATGGTGGCATGCTCGATCGTATCGACGCGCTGACCTCGGCTTTGCCAGTCTCGGCACTGCTGTTGTTGCATGGGCAGTTACTGACACGAGCGTTGGTATGAGCGTACGTCATCTCACCGTTCTTGGGGCGACCGGTACCATCGGTGTCAACACTCTGGATGTTGTGGCACGCCACCCGGATCGATTCAATATCGTGGCCCTGTCCGGCAATAACCAGTTGGATAAACTGGCCGAGCAGTGTCGAACCCATTCTCCCCGTTACGCAGTGGTGCTGGATGCGGCGAATGCCGCGCGACTGAGCGAGATGCTCAAGGTACTGGGTAGTACGACCGAAGTGCTATGGGGTATGGCAGCACTGGAACAGATCGCGGCGTTACCTGAAGTCGATACGGTGATGGCTGCCATTGTCGGTGCTGCCGGACTGCGTCCGGCGCTGGCTGCGGCCAGGGCGGGCAAGCGTATTTTGCTTGCCAACAAGGAGACCCTGGTCATGGCTGGCAGTCTGTTCATGCAGGCGGTGACAGCAGGCGGGGCAGAGCTGATACCGATTGATAGCGAGCACAACGCGATTTTTCAATCGCTGCCGCGCCATTTTTGTGGCGACCTTGCAGCCTGCGGCGTACGGCGTATTCTGCTCACGGCTTCGGGTGGTCCGTTCCGGACCACGCCTATTGATGAGTTAACGCACGTCACACCGGAACAGGCCTGCGCACATCCCAACTGGGTAATGGGTAAAAAAATCTCGGTGGATTCCGCCACCATGATGAACAAGGGGCTGGAAGTGATCGAGGCGCACTGGTTGTTCAACGCCACGCCCGCTCAAATACAGGTAGTGATCCATCCGCAAAGCGTGATCCATTCAATGGTGGATTATCTGGATGGTTCGGTCATTGCGCAACTCGGTAACCCGGATATGCGTACCCCCATCGCGTATGCGCTGGGCTTCCCGGAACGCATTGATGCGGGCGTGGAAGCGTTGGATTTATTCGGGCGCGGACTCACGTTCGAACCTCCGGATTACGCGCGTTTCCCGTGCCTGAAACTGGCTTTCGAGGCATTGTCCGGCGGGGGCATGCTGCCAGCAGTGCTGAATGCAGCCAATGAGTCTGCGGTGGCGGCATTCCTGGCCGGACGTGCATCCTACCTATCGATACCGGCGGCCATTGAATATGCGCTTGCGCGTGCGCCAGCCGGTGAGCCAGGCGATATGGATGATCTGGTACAAGCCGACATACAGGCGCGCGCCGACGCGGATGCTTTTCTCGACACTCTGCAGGCGAAGGCTTAAAACATGACGCTATTGACGACCTTGCTGGCCTTTGCGGTAGCGCTGGGTATTCTTATTGTTGTGCATGAATTCGGCCACTATGCAGCGGCGCGCCTGGTGGGTGTGAAAGTGCTGCGCTTTTCGGTAGGCTTTGGTAAGCCGTTGTTGTTACGGCATTGGGGAAAAGACCGCACCGAATGGGTCATAGCCGGATTTCCTCTGGGCGGCTACGTCAAGATGCTGGATGAGCGCGAAGGCCACGTTCAGGAGGCCGATCGGCATCGCAGCTTTAACCGTCAAAGCGTCGGCGCGCGCATGCTGATTCTGGTTGCCGGACCGCTGGCCAACCTGCTGCTGGCGGTTCTGCTGTATTGGGGTTTGTTCATGCACGGCATACCGGGTCTCAAACCTGTCATAGGCGAGCCGCCTGCAGCCAGTGTAGCGGCGCAGGCCGGACTGAATGACGGTGACGAAATCAGTGCAATCAATGGGGAACCGGTGGCCAGCTGGGCAGATTTGCAATGGGCGCTCTTGCGCCAGCTACCCTCGCAACAGCCGCTCAGCATTTCATTGACGGATGGCGAGACACGCATGCTGAATGCGGCCGGTGTGGCGGTGGATGGCGAATCCGATATGGCGGCCAAACTGGGTATCCGCTTGTTTGAACCGTCGCTTGCAGCAGTCATCGGGCAAGTATTACCCGATAGTGTGGGTTCACGTGCCGGGTTGCGCCCTGGCGACCATATTGTCGCAATGGATGGAACAAAAATCAGCGAGTGGTCGGACTTGGTCAAGCTGGTACGTGATCGCCCCGGTAAAGTGGTCACCCTCCAGGTGGAACGTGGCAGTCCGGCAGCCAGGCTCGATATCCAGCTGGTGCCTCAGCGTGTGGAGGAAGCTGGCGTGGCAGTCGGCAAAATCGGTATTGGCCCAAAGGTGGATCCTGCGGTGTTTGATGCCATGCTGACCAAAACACGCTACGGCGTAGCGACAGCCTTCACCAAGGCATTCGCAAAAACCTGGGATACATCGGTATTCAGTTTGCAGATGATGGGGCGCATGGTGACGGGCGAGGTATCCTGGCGCAACCTGTCCGGCCCCATTACGATTGCCGATTATGCCGGACAATCGGCGCGTACCGGTACTGCAGCATTCGTAACTTTCCTGGCGCTGGTGAGTATCAGCCTTGGTGTGCTTAATCTATTGCCCATTCCGTTATTGGACGGCGGGCATTTGATGTATCATATCGCGGAGCTTATCAAAGGCAGTCCGGTCTCCGAACGCGTGATGGAAATCGGCCAGCAAATTGGCATGGCACTGTTGCTCACACTCATGATTTTTGCCTTTTATAACGATATTTCCCGTTTGTTTACAGGCTGACCCTAATGCAAATCAAACTTGCGGCTGCACTCTTTACAAGCTTGTGGGCGGTTTCCGCTCATGCGATTGATACTTTTGTAGTGAAGGATATCCGTGTTGAGGGCATCCAGCGTACCGAAGCCGGCACGGTATTCAGCTATTTGCCGGTTAAAGTCGGCGAGACGATGGACGACGAAAAAGCCTCTGCAGCGATCAAGGCATTATTTGCCACCGGTTTTTTCAAGGATGTACGGCTGGAGCAGCAAGGCAATGTGCTCATTGTGGTGGTGGAAGAGCGTCCGGCCATTTCCAAGGTTGAGCTGATCGGCAACAAGGAGTTTTCCAAGGAACAACTCACTACCGGTCTGAAACAGGCCGGGTTGACCGAAGGCCGTATTTTCGATAAATCGATTCTGGATCGCGCCGTACAGGAAATCAAACGCCTGTATTTCAGTAAAGGAAAATACGCAGTACAAATCGAAACGACCGTCACGCCGCAGGAGCGCAATCGGGTTGCGATCACTTTCAATATTCAGGATGGCGATGTTGCCAAAATCAGGCAGATCAATATTGTTGGCAACCATGCCTTCAAGGAGAAGCAGCTGCTGGATGTGATTAGCGAGCAAACGCCAGGATGGTTCAGCTGGTATACCAAGAGCGATCAATATTCCAAGCAGAAGTTGGCGGCCGATCTGGAAACGCTCAAATCGTTTTACCTGAACCGTGGTTACCTGGAATTCAATGTGGATTCCACTCAGGTGTCGATTTCACCGGACAAGAAAGATATCTACATCACCATCAATATTAACGAGGGTGATCAATACACTGTTTCCAGTGTCAAGCTGGCGGGTGAAACCGTGGTTCCGCCAGCAGAACTTGAAAAGTTGATCATGGTAAAGCCGGGTGAAGTATTTTCGCGCGAAAAATTGACCGAAACCGCGAAAAAAATCAGTGACCGACTTGGCAACGACGGTTATGCATTCGCCAACGTCAACGCCGTGCCGGATGTGGACCGGGTGAAACATCAGGTTGCATTCACTTTTTATGTGGATAGCGGTCGACGCGTTTACATCAACCGGATCAACGTCACCGGCAATACCCGCACCAAAGACGAAGTGGTAAGGCGTGAATTCCGGCAAATGGAAGGTGCATTGTATCAGGGCGATAAAATCAAGCGTTCGCGCGAGCGGGTTGAGCGCCTCGGTTATTTTAATCCTGGTGTAAGTCTTACCACGCCTGCCGTGGCCGGTACCACCGATCAGGTGGATATTGACCTGGGCGTGACGGAAAAAGCCACAGGCAGCATCATGGTGGGCGCAGGATTCTCGTCTTCAGAAGGCCTGATTCTGTCGGGTTCGATTTCGCAAAACAACCTGTTCGGCACCGGTAACCAATTGTCCCTGCAGGTCAACAGCGGCAAGATCAACAAGGTCTATTCGGTATCTTATACCAACCCTTATTTCACACCGGATGGTCTGAGCCTTGGTTATGACCTGTACCGGCGCGATATCAATACCACCTCGCTGAGTAGTGTGGCCACCTATCAGAACTCTACCAAAGGGGTGGGAGTACGCCTGGGTATCCCATTGAATGAAAAGGACAGCATCAATCTGGGATTGGCGTACGAGCGCTTTGACCTGACGGTAGACAGCAATAGTCCCAAGCAGTATCAGGATTTCGTCAACCAGTTTGGCAGCGGTAACGACACCATTCGCGCCGATCTGGGGTGGGCACGCGATAGCCGGGACAGTTTGACGTATCCAACCAAAGGCATGTTGCAGCGAGTCTACGGCGAGGTGGGCATACCGCCGGGCAGCCTTGAATATTACAAACTGTCTTATCAGCAACAGTGGTTCCATCCATTGAGCAAGAACTTTACCCTGATGCTGAATGGCGAAATCGGCTTTGGCAATGGTTACGCAGGCAAGCCGCTACCGTTCTTCAAGAATTTCTATGCGGGTGGCGTGAGTTCGGTGCGTGGTTACGATACCTCTACCTTGGGACCCAAACTGAATGACCCGATTAACGGTGTGGTTGCCGCCGGTGGTAATAAGCGCGTAGTGGGTAATGCGGAATTGTTTTTCCCCATGCCCGGTATGAAAGATGATCAGTCAGTGCGCGTGAGTGTTTTTGCAGATGCAGGCTCGACTTGGGGGCCAGATGATTATCTGGGGCGTTATTCCAGTTTCAATTTCAAGGATCTGCGTTATTCCACTGGCGTTGCGCTGAGCTGGATTTCCCCGGTTGGCCCGCTCAAGTTCAGCCTGGCAAAGCCCCTCAATCCCAAGCCTGATGACAGGACGCAAGTGTTCCAGTTTACGTTGGGCACCGTGTTTTAAGGAGCAATAAGTGAACAAGGTTTTGGCAGTAATTATATTGTGTGCTGGTGTGATGACGTCCGGGATTGCTTCAGCTGATATTAAAATCGGTTTCGTGAATACCGAGCGCGTATTCCGTGAGGCACCGATTGCGCTGCAGGCACAAAAAAGACTGGAAAAGGAATTTGCGCCGCGCGAGGCAGCCTTGCAAAAAATGGCCAAGCAGGCCCGTGATCTGCAGGCTCAACTGGAAAAGGACGGGGCCATTCAGTCGGATGTAGAGCGGCGCAGTAAGGAGCGTGATCTGGCCAACCTGAATCGTGATTACCAGCGCACCTTGCGTGAATTTCGCGAGGATCTCAATGTACGTCGCAATGAAGAGTTGTCCAAGGTGCAGGATCGTGCGCGTAAGGCAATTCATGCCTACGGCGAGGCCGAAAAATACGATGTCATACTTGAAGAGGCGGTCTATTTCAGCCCCAAAATCGACATCACCGACAAAATCATTCGCGCACTAAGCGACAAATAATCCTGGCCGGACGCCCTATGCCGGACGTGTCTTACACATTGGCAGAAATCGTTGAGCGCCTGGGAGGCGAAGTGCTTGGGGATGCGTGCACACGCGTTAGCCAGATTGCGACATTGAGTAGCGCCCAACCCCACCAGATCAGCTTTCTTGCCAATTTGAAATACCGTAGTCAGCTAGCCGGGTCGGCCGCAGGCGCATTCATAATGGGACGCGATGCTGCGCAAGCCAGTAGCAAACCGCGCATCATTGCCGATAATCCCTACACTTACTTCGCCCGTGTTTCAGCGCTTTTCAACCCGCCATACGCCGCTGTGCCTGGTGTGCATTCCTCAGCCGTTGTCCATCCAGAGGCCTGCATCGCCGACGACGCCAGCATCGGTGCCAATGCGGTGGTGGAGCAAGGGGCAAGAATCGGTGCGGGCAGCATTGTCGGTGCGGGTTGCGTGGTGGGCAGGGACAGTATCATCGGCAGTGCTTGTCTGCTGTATGCCAATGTCAGTGTGTATCACGGCAGCGTAATAGGGGATCGGGTTATTTTGCATTCCGGCTGCGTGATCGGTTCGGATGGCTTTGGTCTTGCGCCGGATGACGGGCGCTGGCTGAAAATACCCCAGATTGGCCGTGTGGTCATCGGTAACGACGTGGAAATCGGCGCCAATACCACGGTGGATCGTGGCGCGCTGGACGATACAGTGATCGAGGAAGGTGCCAAGCTCGACAATCAGATTCAAATTGCACACAACGTACGCATTGGCGCCCATACCGCGATTGCAGCCTGCACGGGGATTGCCGGCAGCGCAAAAATTGGTGCGCACTGCACCATCGGTGGGGCAGCAATGATTTTTGGCCACATCGAGATAGCTGACCGGGTGAATATTTCTACCAATACCCTGATTACCAAATCGCTTACACAAGCGGGCACCTATACATCGGCGCTGCCTTTTTCAGAACACAGTGAGTGGCTGAAAAATGCGGTGCAGATGCGCCACCTGGACAGTATGGCCAAGCGTATTCGCGCGCTGGAAAAAAAGCTTGTCGAACTGGAGAAAAACCAACATGAGTAGTATGGACGTCAACGAGATCATGGCCTATCTGCCGCACCGGTTTCCTTTTTTACTGGTTGACCGGGTGATTTCTCTGGAGCCGGGGAAAAGTATCGTCGCCCTCAAAAACGTAAGCATGAACGAGCCATTTTTTCCGGGTCATTTTCCCAAGCATCCCGTCATGCCTGGCGTGCTGATTCTGGAGGCGCTGGCGCAGGCGGCTGCTCTCCTGTCTTTCAAGACGGTTGCCGATGCCCCCAGCGAAGATTCCGTGGTGTATTTTGCCGGCATCGACGCTGCCCGTTTCAAGAAACCGGTAGTGCCCGGTGACCAACTCATACTGCATGCGGCAATCCTGCGTAATCTCAAGGGTATCTGGAAATATGCGACGTATGCCGAAGTGGACGGCCAGCGCGTGGCGGAAGCCGAAATGATGGCCACTTTACGCTGAAACATGATTCACACCACGGCAATCATTCATCCCGGTGCGCAACTTGGCACCCATGTCAGTATCGGTCCTTACGCCGTGATCGGCGAGCATGTGATCATCGGTGATGACACCACGGTAGGCGCGCATACGGTCATTAACGGGCATACCCTTATCGGCCGCGAGAATCATATTTTCCAGTTCAATTCCCTGGGAGAAATTCCACAGGACAAGAAATATGCGGGGGAGCCGACCCGGCTGGAAATTGGCGACCGCAATACCATACGCGAATTCTGCACGCTCAATCTGGGGACTGCGCAAGATACGGGGGTGACGCGTGTCGGCAACGACAACTGGATCATGGCCTATGTCCATCTCGCCCACGACTGCCAGGTGGGCAACCATACGATTTTCGCCAATAACGCTTCCCTGGCGGGACATGTGACGGTGGGAGACCATGCCATCCTGGGCGGGTTTACCGGCGTGCACCAGTTCTGCAAAATTGGCGCCCATGTCATGACGGGTATTTCCAGCGTGGTATTCAAGGATATCCCGCCCTATGTCATGGCTGCGGGCCAGCCTGCTGCGCCCCACGGCATCAATGCCGAAGGCTTGCGGCGGCGTGGTTTTACGGCAGCGGCGCTGGCCGGACTCAAGCGCGCCTACAAAACGCTATATCGTGAAGGGCTGACTTTCGACGAGGCGCAACAACGTCTTGCCGAGCAGACCCGGGATGTGCCGGAAGTCCAGCTGCTGGTGGATTTTCTCAGCCAGGCCGATCGCGGCATTATTCGCTGACATGGCGGCTGCAGCACGACCGCCCCGGATCGGTATCGTCGCGGGTGAAGCTTCGGGTGATCTGCTCGGCAGCCACCTGATCACAGCCCTGAAGGCGCATCGCCCGGATATCGAATTTGTTGGTATCGCCGGACCAAAAATGATTGCGGCAGGCGCACGCAGCCTGTTTCCGATGGAAAAGCTCTCGGTGAATGGCTATGTTGAGGTGCTGCGCCACCTGCCGGAAATCCTCGGCATCCGGCGCAAGCTCAGGCGCGCCCTTCTGGCTGATCCGCCCGACTTGTTCATCGGCATCGACGCACCCGATTTCAACCTCGCTCTCGAGGCCCATCTCAAGGCGCGCGGCATTCCTACGCTGCATTATGTGAGCCCGTCCATTTGGGCATGGCGCGGCGAGCGCATCAGAAAAATCGCGCGGGCAGTTTCGCATATGCTGGTGGTATTCCCGTTCGAGGAGGCTATTTATCGCAAGGCGGGTATTCCGGTCACGTATGTGGGACATCCGCTGGCTGATATGCTGCCCGATGATCCCGATCGTGACGAGATGCGCGAACGGCTTAAACTGCCTCATCAGCAACCGATCGTAGCGATGTTGCCAGGCAGTCGTGTGGGCGAACTGGCGCATCATGCGCAGTTGTTTGTCGATACCGCCCGCCTGATCCATTCCCGGCACCCTGAGGTTCATTATCTGGTGCCGCTGCTCAGCCGCGCTACGCGCAATATTTTTGAACGTGCATTGGGCAGTAGTGAAACCATGTTGCCTGTCCGCATCATGGTAGGTCATGCTGATTACGCCATGACAGCGGCGGATGTTGTGCTGGTTGCGTCCGGCACGGCCACACTCGAGGCCGCTTTGCTCAAGCGTCCGATGGTCATCACCTACCGGGTGCCCAAACTGACTGCCTATCTCATGCGCCGCAAAGCCTATCTGCCCTGGGTAGGACTGCCCAATATCCTCGCCAATCGCGATGTGGTACCCGAGCTTGTGCAGGAAAATGCCACGCCGGAAAAGCTTGCGGACGCAGTGATTGATTTGCTGTCAGATCAGGATAAGTGTAATGCCATAGAGGCTGAATTTGCTGCGCAGCACGCGGCGCTCAAATGCAATACTGCGGAGCGCATGGCGGAGGCGATATTGCCATTTCTGGAGCGCAGATGAACGGAGCTTTGCTGGTATGCGGGGTGGATGAAGCCGGTCGCGGGCCGCTGGCAGGTGCCGTATTTGCCGCGGCAGTCATTCTTGATCCGGCGCATCCGATCGCGGGTCTCAATGACTCAAAAAAACTTTCCGCGCGCCGTCGCGAAGCGCTTGAAGTGCTTATTCAGACGCATGCGCTGGCTTGGGCAGTCGGGCAGGCCAGCGTTGCTGAAATTGATCAAATTAATATTTTGCAGGCCACGCTCATGGCCATGAAACGCGCGGTGGAGGCATTGCCGGTAATGCCTTCAGAAGTACTGGTGGATGGGTTGCATTGCCCAACAATACTGATGCCTGCACGTGCCATCGTCAGGGGCGACGCTTCTGAACCGGCCATCTCGGCGGCTTCCATTCTCGCCAAAACGGCACGTGATCGTGATTTGATGCGATTGCATCATATTTATCCGGAATACGGTTTTGACCGTCACAAAGGGTATCCAACGCCAGAGCACCTTGCAGCACTGGCAAAACATGGTGTCACAATCGAACATCGTCGTAGCTATGCGCCAGTGCGGCGCTGTATGTTGACCACAGAATCCCGGATAATTCCCGGATAAGCTGACAAACACGGTTGCATGTGTGTAGGCTGTGCGGATCATTTTTTATAATCAAGGAGACCAGTCATGATATTTGCCAAATTTTTGCATATTCTCGGCTTCACCATCTGGGTAGGTGGTATGTTTTTTGCCTATATGGCCCTACGGCCAATAGCCGCAACGCGGCTCGAACCGCAACAGCGTTTGCCGCTATGGGAAGGTGTATTTGGCAAGTTTTTTCCATGGGTGTGGTTGTGCGTGGCCGTCATATTGGGTAGTGGCCTCTTTATGATGGCGCAACTGGGCAAACCGCCCATGTATGTATCCGCCATGTTCGGTCTTGGCATTGTCATGATGCTGCTATTCGCTCACGTTTTCTTTGCGCCTTTCCGGCGTTTAAAACGGGCAGTTGCCGCGCAGGACTGGCAGGCCGGTGGTGCGGCGTTAGGGCAGATACGCATGCTGGTGGGGATTAATCTAAGCCTGGGATTGCTGACAATCGTGGCCGGTAGCCTGGGTGTGTTGCTTGGTTAGACAAGGCAGCCTTGCCTTATAGTCTGGCTTCTTTCCCCCACAGGTGCTGCATGCTGAAACGGACATCCGCCTGGCTGGGGTAGAGCGCTTCCCGAATGGCGAAGAGTGTTTTAGACGTATCGCGCTGAATCGGAAATGACAAGGGAGCGCCACCTGGCGCAAGCAATGCATGCACTATCGGAGCGGATACCTGATGGCCTTTGCGAGTGACTACGCCGATCTCGCCGTTTAGCAGGCGTACATGCGTGCCCGGGGGATACATTCCGAGTTCATGAATAAAGAAGGGCGCCAGATTCTTGTCTATGGTTTTGCTTTCTTCGAAGAACAGGCCGCGCAGGGCCGCAGGAGGGAGCAGAGGTTGCCGATAGGTACGGCCGGTTACACGGGCGCAATAACGATCCGCTAATGAAATGATCTTGGCATTCTGTGAAATTTCCGGGCCTTTCAGGCCATGAGGATAACCACTACCATCTTCATTCTCATGATGCTGCAGTACACAGGTCAACCAGTCTGGATGATCGATCCCGGCCTGTTGCAATAAACGCACCCCCTCTTGCGGATGCTTTTTGACTATTGCCATTTCCTGCTCGGTTAAAGGCCCCTGTTTTTCCTGAAAGTGATCATGTTGACGGAGCATGCCGATATTCATCGTCAGTGCAGCAGCCACGATAATCTTAACCTCGTCCGGACTTTTTTTCATTACCTGGGCGACAAGCAGGGAAACCAGCGCTGTATCCATCGAATGTCGTCCGGCATAGGTAGTAACGCTCTGGTTAAGCAAAATACAGGCAATCGCGATATCAGGATTCAGGTTGGCCGCGTAAATGACGGTTTTGGCTACTTCAAGAATTTTGGTGGTGGCATCGGTTTCCGTATGCAGGCCGAACAACAGGCTTTCCAGACGTTTGTGGGCAAGATTGATAAAGCGTAATACGGATGGCAGTTCCGGAACTTTGGCTACAGTTAGAGGCGCCTCGGTTTGCTTGTGCGGCAGATCAATAAACAAGCCGCGTGACACCAGCGATTCCAGCAAGTGGGTATTGTCAATGACATGGCCACGACTAAGCAATAGATGTCCCGTAGTATCAAAGACGTCCCATTGCAAAGGCTCCCCGAGTACCATGTCCTGCATGCTGATACGGCGTTTATTCATGAAGGCCTCCTAATATCGATGGCTATGTGCCCTGTGCATATTCCTCATTAGAGGGACGGTCATGTAGTAATGGTAGCAAAACTAGAGGTTTTAGTAGCTTATGAACAACAGCATTTTATTTGTCCTGCTTCAAGGGTTGCTATGGTGTCGTCTGAAAGGGGCTGGTTGGCAGGATATATTTGCCAGTGCCGTAACGAATAGATTGAAAAGCCGGGCTTATATGCGATGAACACACCGGGTGAGGCCCGAATGTGTTCTGCTTGGGATGCGTGAACCGGCAGAGTCTTGACGCGCTGAATCCCCGATTGAATGCAGGGTTAAACGTCGGCGTGAATAACAGGTCGTTGCAGGCAAGAATATGTTGCGCGTCAGTAACCCGTTTGTGAACTGTGCGGCAATTCACCGACTTCACCGAAAAAGCTCCACAGCAGATGGGCGACAACCTCAGGCGCAATCACGGTATGGCGATTGTTGGTTTCCTGGAGACGGACACGCAAATCCTTGCGCAATTGTGCATTACCCGTCAGGTCGAAAATAATGTCCACCTTGTCGCCGAGGTCGATTACCTCAAGCGCGTCACGAAAAACAGGAATATGGCTGTGCACAAAACCCATCGCAACGGGAGATTCCAGGTCTTTACTGGCAACGGCGACAATTTCCACATTGGCGTGCTCCTCCTGAATTTTTTCCAGGAAGTTTTCCGCGAAGATTTCTCCAACGTTGCCTAAACCGAGTAATGCGACTCTGACTTTATGACTCATGGTTGTGTCCTCTTGTTGTAATATGAATTTATGTTTTGAAGATACCGCAACAGGCTGGTGCTAGCAAGCGAAAGAAATATGAGCAGAATCAGCCGTATTTAAATGGATTGAAAATCGATTTTCTCACTCATTCATTGGACTGTGCTGTTTGGTCGGATTGCATTCATTGTGCTTCAATCACGCGGGCCGGGGAGCCGGGTTCGGGTGAGGCTAAACAGTCGCAGCGCCCTGGGCTTCAGCAACCCAGTCAGGACGAGTCAAATGCCGCAGCGAAGCAGTGTGCGGTTACCCAGACGGCTACCGGGCTGGGCAGGCGTAATGAGGGATATTTTCATATTTGCTGATGATACCTTGAGCTACAATACTTGCTGAAACTTATCGATCGCGCTGATGCGACATGACCGAAACCATTTCCTCGCCGCAAAACCCGCGCTTCAGGCATATTAAAAAACTCGCCGAATCGACCGTCGCGCGCCGTGAATATGGTCAAATTGTGCTGGATGGCGAACATTTGCTGACGGCAGCCATGGATGCAGGTCTACAACCAGACTTACTGATTACGACACCCGCTACGTCCAACCACCCTTTGCTATCGCGTTGTGCCGCAGTGGAGCGGATGACGTTTTCACAAGCTTTGTTCAATGCGCTGTCACCGGTTAAAACCCCGACCGGGATACTGGCGTTGATTGCCATTCCCCGATCACCTCCACCTGTCAAAACGAATTTCTGCGTGCTGCTGGAAGCGATCCAGGACCCCGGCAATCTTGGTGCCATGCTGCGCAGTGCGGCGGCAGCGGGCGTCGGCGCGGTGTATCTTTCCTCTGGTTGTGCCGATGCCTGGTCCCCCAAGGTGCTGCGCGGCGGCATGGGGGCGCACTTTGCGACCCATATTATCGAAAATGCCGACCTGCCCGCCGTAGCACAGGCCTTTCCCGGCGCAGTATGTGCTGCCACACTGGGTGCTGCGCACAACCTGTATCAAACCGATTTGCGCGGTGCGGTGGCGTTTGCGGTGGGTAATGAAGGTGCCGGTCTGTCCGCTGAATTGCGTGCTGCGGCAGGCGTAGAATTCATTATTCCGATGCCGGGCCGGATAGAGTCCCTCAACGCGGCAGCTGCACTGGCGGTATGCCTGTTCGAACGGGTACGGCAGGCAGGATAATTCATATCTTTGCTCGCGGAATAAACACACGCTGTGCTGACCGGGCTACACTGGTGCAGCATGTAGCCGCCCTGTTTTTCCTGGGTGCTTTGCTGCCGCACAATTTGAGGATATAAGCATGAATCAGCCTTACATCATCGATTTTACCCAACTCAAGCTCACCGATATTCCTCGCGTGGGCGGCAAAAACGCCTCTCTGGGCGAAATGATCGGTAACCTGTCCAACGCTGGCGTCAACGTGCCGGGAGGCTTTGCTACCACAGCGCAGGCATTCCGTGATTTTCTCGATTTCAATAACCTGACTGCGCGTATCAGTGATGCCCTGGGCAAGCTTGATGTAGCTGATGTGACGCAGCTTGCGGCGACCGGCAAGGAAGTGCGTAGCTGGGTGGCGCAGAGCCCGTTGCAGCCGGCTCTGGAAGCGGCCATCCGCGCTGCCTGTGCGGAACAGGGCGATGTGCCGGTGGCGGTGCGTTCCTCCGCCACCGCAGAGGATCTGCCCAACGCCTCGTTTGCCGGACAGCAGGAAACCTATCTCAACATCCAGGGTGCGGATAATGTTCTCGCCGCCATCCGCCTGGTGTTTGCTTCCTTGTATAACGACCGCGCCATCGCCTATCGCGTGCATCAGGGTTTCGAGCATGACCAGGTGGCGTTGTCCGCCGGGGTGCAACGCATGGTGCGCTCGGATCTGGAGTGCTCCGGGGTGATGTTCACTCTCGATACCGAATCGGGCTTCGACGGCGTGGTGTTCATCACCGCCGCCTACGGGTTGGGAGAAACCGTGGTGCAGGGCCAGGTCAACCCGGACGAATATTACGTGCACAAGCCCACCCGCGCCGTAATACGGCGCACGCTGGGCAGCAAGGCGGTCAAAATGACTTTCGGTGCAGGTCAGAATGCGACCAATGCCACGCAAGTGATCGAGGTGCCCGAGGCTGAGCGGCGCCGCTTTGCGTTGACGGACAGCGATGTGCTGGCGCTTGCGGACCAGGCCATGGCCATTGAGCAGCACTATGGCCGCCCGATGGATATCGAATGGGCTAAAGATGGTGTAACCGGTGAGTTGTTTATCGTGCAGGCGCGCCCGGAAACCGTTAAGGCGCGTGCCGGCACCACGCAAACACGTTTCGCGCTGAAACAGCATTCGCGCATCCTGACCCAGGGTCGCGCCATCGGCAGCCGCATCGGCCAGGGCGTGGTGCGCAATATCGCCAGCCCGGCTGAAATGGCACGCGTGCAAAAGGGCGACGTGCTGGTCACCGACATGACCGACCCGGACTGGGAACCGGTGATGAGAGTGGCATCGGCCATTGTCACCAATCGCGGCGGCCGCACTTGCCACGCCGCGATCATTGCGCGCGAGCTCGGCATCCCTGCCGTAGTGGGTGCGGAGGGTGCAACCACCAGTCTGGCGGACGGCACCGAAGTGACAGTATCTTGCGCCGAGGGCGATACCGGCTTCGTGTACGAAGGCAGGCTGGAAGTTGAAGTGACCGAGGTTACCCTGGGAAATCTGGCCGAGCCGCCTGTCAAAATCATGATGAACGTAGGCAATCCGGAGCGCGCCTTCGACGCCAGCCAGTTGCCCAACCACGGTGTCGGTCTGGCGCGGCTGGAGTTCATTATCAATAACCAGATCGGCATCCATCCGCGCGCTGCGCTGGACTATCCCAATGTGCCGCCCGATGTCCGCGCGGTATTGGAGGACAAGAGTGCGGGTTACGGCGATCCGGTGAATTTCTATGTGGAAAAACTCGCCGAGGGCGTGGCTACGCTGGGTGCCGCATTCTGGCCCAAGCCGGTGATCGTGCGCCTGTCCGATTTCAAGTCGAATGAATACGCCAACCTGCCCGGCGGCCGCGCCTACGAGCCGGTCGAAGAAAACCCCATGCTCGGCCTGCGTGGCGCCGCACGCTATGTCTCGCCCCTGTTCCGCGACGCCTTTGCGCTGGAATGCCGCGCCGTAAAAAAAGTGCGCGAGATCATGGGGCTGACCAACGTGGAATTGATGATCCCGTTCGTGCGCACCGTGGACGAAGCCCGCGCCGTGGTCGAAGCGCTGGCGCACAATGGCCTCAAGCGCGGAGAGCGGGGTCTGCGTCTGATCATGATGTGCGAGGTGCCCTCCAACGTGATTCTGGCGCACGATTTCCTGCAATACTTCGACGGCTACTCCATCGGTTCCAACGACCTGACCCAGTTGACCCTGGGGATCGATCGCGACTCATCCCTGGTCGCCGCCAGCTTCGACGAACGCAACCCGGCGGTGAAAGCGCTGCTCTCGCAAGCCATCGGCGCCTGCAAGCAGGCCGGCAAATACGTCGGCATCTGCGGTCAGGGGCCGTCCGACCACCCCGATCTGGCTGACTGGCTGGTCGCCCAAGGCATTGATTCCTTATCACTGAATCCGGATACGGTGCTGGAAACCTGGGAGCGGTTGGGGCGGCGCTGAGCCTGGGGTGCTTTGGTATCTAAATATGCCGCAGCCTGGATGATAGGCTCGTTTCTAAGGTGATTCCTTATTCTTGGTGTGTGGAGGGTAATTACTTAGCTTCGCAATTGTTCGAGCGTCCGCTTTACGCTAAAATTCAGCATTACCTGCGCCGTAAATCAACATGACCCGTTATATCTTCGTTACTGGCGGTGTGGTTTCTTCCCTGGGCAAGGGAATCGCCGCCGCCTCTCTCGCCGCCATTCTTGAATCGCGCGGTATGCAAGTCACCATGATGAAGCTGGATCCATACATCAACGTGGACCCCGGCACCATGAGCCCGTTTCAGCACGGGGAGGTGTTCGTCACCGAGGACGGGGCGGAAACCGACCTTGATCTTGGTCACTACGAGCGCTTTACCCATGCCCACATGAGCAAGCGCAACAACTTCACCACCGGCCAGATCTACGAGTCGGTGATCAAGAAGGAGCGGCGCGGCGAATATCTGGGCGGCACGGTGCAGGTCATCCCGCATATCACCGACGAGATCAAGCTGCATATCCGCAACGGCGCGGCGGGGGCCGAGGTGGCCATTGTCGAGATCGGCGGGACGGTGGGCGACATCGAATCACTGCCTTTCCTCGAGGCGATCCGCCAGATGGGCTTGCAAGAGGGGCGCAACAATACCTGTTATATCCACCTCACGCTGGTGCCGTATCTGGGCAAGGCGGGCGAGGTGAAGACCAAACCCACTCAACACTCGGTGAAAGAGTTACGCGAAATCGGTATCCAGCCGGATGTGGTGCTATGCCGCGGCGATCGACCGCTGCCCGACGAGGAGCGCCGCAAGATCGCGCTGTTCACCAACCTGGAGCCGGGTGCGGTGGTGTCCGTGCACGATGTGGACAGCATCTACAAGATTCCTGAAATGCTGCGCGAGCAAGGCATGGACGAGATTGTCTGCCGCAAGTTCGGCATCACGCCGCCGCCCGCCGACCTGTCCATGTGGAACGGACTGGTGGAGGCGCTGGAGCATCCGCAGCACGAGATCGATATCGCCATGGTGGGCAAGTACGTGGGGCTGACCGAGTCGTACAAATCCCTGTCCGAGGCGCTGATCCATGCCGGGATTCATACCCGCACCCATATCAATATCCACTACCTGGATTCCGAGCAGATCGAGAAGGACGGTATCGGTTGCCTGACCGGCATGGATGCCATCCTGGTGCCGGGCGGTTTCGGCAAACGTGGCGTCGAAGGCAAGATTGCCGCGATCCGGTACGCACGTGAAAACAGGGTGCCGTACCTGGGCATCTGTTTGGGCATGCAGCTTGCCGTGATTGAGTATGCGCGTCACAAGGCGGGCATGGCGGATGCTCACAGCACCGAATTCGAGCCGGCCACCACGCACCCTGTCGTGGCGTTGATTTCCGAATGGAAAGACGCCGCGGGCCAGGTGGAAACGCGCAGTGAAGACTCCAATCTGGGCGGCACCATGCGCCTGGGCGGGCAGGTGTGCAAGCTTGAAGCAGATTCGCTCGCGCAGCATGTTTACGCGGCCAATGAAATTACCGAACGTCATCGCCACCGCTATGAAGTCAACAACGCGCTGCTGCCGCAATTGCAGCAGGCCGGGCTTAAAGTGAGCGGTTTGTCGGCCAGTGACGGGCTGTGCGAAATGGTGGAATTGCCCGATCACCCATGGTTCATCGGCTGTCAGTTTCATCCAGAATTCACTTCTACGCCGCGTGCCGGCCATCCGCTGTTCAAGGCGTTTGTCGAGGCGGCGCTTACCCATCAGCAGTCTGCAGCAGGAAAATACGCTGCTGTAGCAGGAGAAACAGTATGAAACTGTGCGGGTTTGAAGCAGGACTGGATCAGCCGCTATTTCTGATCGCCGGTCCTTGTGTGGTGGAATCGCGCCAGATGGCGATGGACACGGCAGGGGCCTTGAAGGAAATTTGTGCCGAGCTGGGCGTGCCGTTCATCTACAAATCGTCTTATGACAAGGCCAATCGGAGTTCCGGCGCTTCGTTCCGCGGGCCGGGCATGAGCGCGGGGCTGCAGATTCTGGCGGATGTAAAAAAAGAAATCGGGGTGCCAGTACTGACCGACGTGCACAGCATCGAGGAAATCGCCGAGGTGGCTGCGGTGGTGGATGTGTTGCAAACGCCCGCCTTCCTGTGCCGCCAGACCGATTTCATCCACGCCGTGGCGTGCGCGGGCAAGCCGGTGAATATCAAGAAAGGCCAGTTTCTCGCCCCTTGGGACATGAAGAACGTGGTGGACAAGGCGCGTGCTGCCAATGGCGGGCAGGACAACATCATGGTGTGCGAACGTGGCGTGTCGTTCGGCTACAATAATCTGGTATCGGACATGCGCTCACTCATGGTGATGCGTGAAACTGCCTGCCCGGTGGTGTTCGATGCCACGCATTCGGTGCAGTTGCCTGGAGGACAAGGGAATGTCTCCGGTGGTCAGCGTGAATTCGTGCCGGTACTGGCGCGCGCTGCGGTAGCAGTAGGCGTCGCCGGACTGTTTGCAGAAACTCATCCCGACCCATCCAAGGCGCTATCGGACGGACCCAATGCCTGGCCGCTGGGATTGATGAAAGAATTGCTGTATACGCTGAAGGAAATGGATGCGCTGGTCAAACAGCGTGGATTTGTTGAAAACAAAGTGAAATAAGCTGCGTATAACGTAGCCATTAAATGAACAAGGAAAATAAATGAGTGCCATTGTTGACGTTATCGCCCGCGAGATTCTGGATTCACGCGGCAATCCGACTGTAGAAGCCGATGTGTTGCTGGAATCGGGCGTCATGGGACGCGCTGCCGTGCCGTCCGGCGCATCCACCGGCAGCCGCGAAGCGATCGAGCTGCGCGACGGCGATGCCCAGCGCTACCTGGGCCGCGGCGTGTTGCGCGCGGTGGAAAACGTCAATACCGAAATCTGCGAGGCCATCATCGGTCTGGATGTGGAAGAACAGCATTTCATTGACCGCACCATGATCGAACTGGATGGCACGGAAACCAAGTCGCGCCTTGGCGCCAATGCGATCCTGGCGGTGTCGATGGCGGTGGCGCGTGCGGCGGCGGAAGAATCCGGCCTGCCGTTGTACCGCTATCTGGGTGGTGCGGGCCCGATGCAGTTGCCGGTACCGATGATGAATATCATCAACGGCGGCGCGCACGCCAACAATAATATCGATATGCAGGAATTCATGATTATCCCGCTTGGCGCCCCCAGCTTCCGTGAAGCGCTGCGTTATGGCGCGGAAGTGTTTCATGCGCTGAAAAAACTGCTTGATGGCCTTGGCATGACGACCACCGTAGGTGACGAAGGCGGTTTTGCGCCCAATCTGGAATCCAACGAAGCTGCATTGAAGCTCATCGTGCAGGCGATTGAAAAAGCCGGTTACGTGCCGGGCACCGACATTGCCATCGGCCTCGATTGCGCTGCCAGCGAGTTCTACAAGGACGGCAAATATCACCTCGAATCCGAAGGGTTGCAACTTTCTTCCGCGCAGTTCACCGACTACCTGGCGAGCTGGTGCGACAAGTATCCCATTATCAGTATCGAAGACGGCATGGCCGAGGATGACTGGGCGGGTTGGGCAGTGCTCAGCACGCGCCTGAAAAAATCCATCCAGCTGGTAGGCGACGATCTGTTCGTCACCAACGCCAAAATCCTCAGTGAGGGTATCCGCCAGGGGATCGCCAACTCCATTCTGATCAAGGTCAACCAGATCGGTACGCTGTCCGAAACATTTGATGCGATCGAGACGGCCAAGCGTGCCGGTTATACTTCGGTGATTTCGCACCGTTCCGGCGAGACTGAGGACACCACCATCGCCGATCTCGCAGTGGCTACCAATGCGCTGCAGATCAAGACCGGCTCATTGTCACGTTCCGACCGCATGGCCAAATACAATCAATTGCTGCGTATCGAAGAAGAACTGGGTGATGCCGCAAGATTTCCAGGCAGGTCCGCTTTTTATCAGATTGGCAACTGAGTCTAATTACGCCCAATGCGCTGGATGACCTGGATTCTGTTATCTTTGCTGCTGGCGTTGCAGTATCCGCTATGGTTTGGCAAGGGTGGCTGGTTTCAGGTATGGAATATGGGCCGCCAGGTGGCCGAGCAAAAGCAGGTTAACGATACCCTGACTGCGCGAAATCTGGCGATGGACGCTGAGGTCATCGACCTCAAGCACGGGCTGGATGCCATTGCCGAACGTGCGCGCAGCGAACTCGGCATGATCCGAAACGACGAAGTGTTTTTTCAGGTATTGAAACCGGGACAGGCACAGCCAGCAGCGCCGTCTCAAAACGGGAATAATAAACAGCAGCCACCACCGGGTGGCGCGGGGGACGGAAAGCAAAGATGAATCCATTGCAAATCAGTCTGATTGCAGCCGCAATCGTGGTGGTCGCAGCGATCGTCCTGTACAACTGGTTTCAGGAAAGAAAATACCGCAAGCAGTCGCGCGAGATGTTTGAATCCCAGCAGGACGTTTTGCTGGATGAACAACAAAACGCCGAATATTATAATGCGGAGCGCATCGAACCTTATCTCGATGAGCGGCCAGTTGATCCGGCAGGCTTTGCGCCAGATACAACAAACCGGCTGGATACACCGGTCGAGCACGCCGTAGCCAGCGCTCATCCACCCGCAATGAATTATCAGTCTGATGCGCCACGCGAATCGCAGCCTGCGCAGTCCGCCACTGCTGAATCAATGCTGAAACACGCTGCGTCTGTGGTGTCTGCCGAACTGCCGCCATCTCCAGCGGATCCGGAGATTGATTTCGAAATCCGCATACATATTGCTGACGCGATCCCTGGCTCGGCCATGACACAATTGCTTGAATCCGGCCGCAGTAGTGGCAAGCCTGTGTACTGGTTGGGCTATAGCCATCTTGCGGGAGCCTGGGAGGAAATTGCAGGCTGGCGTGAGGATGCCTATACGGAGATTGCCATTGCCGTGCAGTTGGCAGACCGTAATGGTGCCGTTAGCGAAGAGCATTTGGTGCAGTTGTGCACATTGGCGCGGCAGCTGGCCAGTCGTTTCAATGGGGTAGCGGAATGCCCGGACATTCCTTCAGCATTGCAGCGTGCCAATGAACTTGATTTGTTCTGTGTGGATGTGGATGTGCTGATCGGACTGAATGTCGTAAGCCGCGACAATGAGGTGTTTGCGGGCAGCAAGATTAGCGAACTGGCACAGCGTGCAAACATGGTACTGGCCGTGGATGGCGTATACCAGTGCCGCAATGCCGATAATGAGGTGATTTACTCGTTGTGCAATCACGAATCCGCCCCGTTTAGCGCAAATGCCGGCGCGTCGTTTACTACCCATGGCGTCACCCTGTTATTTGATCTGCCACGCGTAGCCGATGGCCTGGCAGCATTCGACCGGATGGTCGAACTGGCGCTACAGCTTGGTGAAGCGCTTGGCGGACAATTGGTGGATGACAATATCCGTCCGCTTACCCAGGCGGGTATCGATAAAATCCGTATGCAACTTGACCAAATTTACCAACGCATGCAGGCGCGCGGTATTGCTGGTGGCAGCAAGCGAGCGCTACGATTGTTTGACTGATGGCTGTGCCTGACGAGATTTCCGTACGCGCACATCAGTTGCGCGAACAAATCGAATATCACAATTACCGTTACTATGCGCTGGATGCACCTGTTATTCCCGATGCCGAATTTGACCGCCTGTTGCGTGAACTGCAAGCGCTGGAAAACGAATATCCGCAGCTGGTGACACCCGATTCCCCCACTCAGCGCGTGGGTGTGGCGCCGGTTGCAGTCTTTGCGAAGATTACGCATCGAGCGCCGATGTTGTCGCTGAATAATGCTTTTAACGATGCAGAGATCGAGGCCTTTGATCGTCGTTGCCGCGAGCTGACCAGGCTGCCACAAATCGAATACGCAGTTGAACCTAAGTTTGATGGCCTGGCGATTACCTTGAGTTATGAGCATGGCCGTTTTGTGCGGGGTGCTACGCGCGGCGATGGCTACACCGGCGAGGATGTCACTGCAAATTTGCGCACAATCCGTGCGATTCCGATGCAACTGGGGATCAAACAACCACCGGCTTTGCTGGAGGTGCGCGGGGAGGTACTGATGCTCAAAGCCGACTTCGCGGCGCTGAATGCTGCCCAATGTGAGCGCGGGGAAAAGGAGTTTGCCAATCCGCGCAACGCCGCTGCAGGCTCATTACGTCAACTCGACCCTCGCATCACTGCTACCCGTCGCCTGCATTTTTTCGCTTATGGCATTGGCGCAGCAGATGGCTGGATTACCCCCCAGACCCACGCCGAAATAATGAATCAGCTGCTGGATATGCATCTGCCAATCGCCAGACAGCGCGACGTAGTGCAGGGTGTGTCCGGTCTGCTGGATTTCTACCGCCAGATTGGAAGTGCCCGCGCTCAGTTGCCCTACGACATTGACGGCGTGGTATATAAAATCAATGATCTCATCTTGCAGGAGCAGCTTGGCTTTGTTGCACGTGCACCCCGGTTCGCCATTGCACACAAATTTCCGGCACAGGAAGAGCTGACCAAGGTGATTGGAATCGACGTGCAGGTCGGCCGTACCGGTGCGTTGACGCCGGTGGCGCGGCTTGCTCCCGTTTTTGTCGGCGGCGTGACGGTGACCAACGCAACGCTGCATAATGAGGATGAAATCCGCCGCAAGGACGTGCGCATCGGCGACTGGGTGAATGTGCGTCGCGCGGGGGACGTGATTCCTGAAATTGTGTCTGTGGTCATGGAGCGCCGCCCAACTGACACCCGCGAGTTTGTCATGCCCACTACCTGCCCAGTGTGCGGTTCGCACGTGGTGCGCTTGCCGGACGAGGTGGTGACGCGCTGCAGCGGCGGCTTGTATTGTCCGGCGCAGCGCAAGCAGGCACTATGGCATTTTGCCAGCCGCAGGGCGATGGATATCGACGGACTGGGCGAAAAACTGGTCGACCAATTGGTGGATATGGGCATGGTCAACAGTCCGGCCGATCTGTACCGGCTGGGTATGGTGAAACTCGCCAATCTGGAACGCATGGCGGACAAATCCGCTGCCAATCTGCTCGCTGCAATCGAGGCCAGCAAGCACACGACTTTGGCACGATTTATCTATGCACTGGGTATCCGCAATGTGGGTGAACAAACTGCCAGGGATCTGGCGCGCTACTTCGGTAATCTGGATGCGTTGATAGGCGCCGACGAGGCCGTATTGCAGCAGATACCCGATGTGGGACCGGTGGTGGCGCAATCCGTTGCGCAGTTCTTCGTCGAGCCGCATAACCGCACTGTGATCGATATGTTACGTGCCAGCGGGGTGGTTTGGCCGGAGGGCGAGCCGGGCATGCCCACCCAAACCAGCGCAATTGCCGGCAAGACTTTCGTGCTCACCGGTACCTTGCCCAATCTGAGCCGCGACGATGCCAAGGAAAAGATTGCGTCGCAGGGTGGTAAAGTGAGTGGCAGCGTGTCGAAAAAAACCGACTATGTGGTGGCAGGTGTTGATCCGGGCGGCAAATACATCAAAGCGCAAGAACTTGGTGTCAAAATTCTCGATGAAGACGAATTACTGGAATTATTGAGCAGTTTAAAATGAATTTTGTAACCACTATGGAGCCAGCATGACTAACACGATTACCAAAGCAGTTTTCCCAGTTGCGGGTATGGGCACCCGTTTTTTGCCGGCCACGAAGGCCAGTCCCAAGGAAATGCTGCCGATTGTAGACAAGCCCTTGATTCAATATGCGGTGGAAGAAGCCGTTGCGGCGGGCATCACTGATTTGATCTTTATTACCGGCCGCAGCAAACGTGCCATCCCCGATCATTTCGACAAGGCCTACGAGCTGGAAGCCGAACTGGAAGCGCATGGCAAGACCAAGTTGCTGGAATTGGTGCGCGGCATTCTGCCGCCCCACGTGAATTGCATTTACATTCGTCAGTCTGAGGCGCTGGGTCTCGGACACGCGGTGCTGTGCGCAAAACCGGTGGTGCAAAACGAGCCTTTTGCCGTGATCCTTGCCGATGACCTGATCGATGCCGATCCACCGGTGATGAAGCAGATGGTGGATTTATACGACTATTATCAATGCTCATTGCTGGGGGTTCAGAATGTTGCCCGTGAAGAAACCAGTCAGTACGGGATCGTTGCGGCAACGCCGCTCTCCAATGGCTTGCACAAGGTAAGTTCGATTGTGGAGAAGCCCCGTCCGGAGAATGCACCTTCCACGTTAGGCGTAGTTGGGCGTTACATTCTTACCCCACGCATCTTCCATCACATCGAGAACATCCAGCCGGGCGCTGGCGGCGAAATCCAGCTGACCGACGCGATTGCCAGCTTGTTGCAGGAACAGCAGGTACAAGCCTACGAGTTTAAAGGGGTGCGCTACGATTGCGGCAGCAAGCTGGGCTATCTGAAAGCCACGGTGGAATATGCATTGAAGCATGATGAGGTGAGCGAGGAATTCCACGATTACCTGCAAATAAAATATTGTTCGCCGCCGGAAAAATAATCAATTCTGGCATTGGGAAGATGCCGATTTCGGAGATTCATCGAGTATCCGTCATTCTGGTATGAGCTTCGGGTGGTCCGGCGGGTCATTCCGTTGGAAATAACATAATGTAGCGGATGCCTTCAGATAATTTTTGCTATGCCGTTACTGAAGTATCAGCATCTGCTGATGTACTGATTCGACGGACGGGTAATGGTTGAAAAGCGGCTTGTTTGCCGCTTTTATTTTGACGGGACCCACTGTTCCTGAGACTGCGCATCGAACGGAAATTCGCATCACTTGTTGTCTGCTGACGATGATTGAGGGTGATGATCAAATGCGGACGCGCGCGTCTGATTGCTCAAATTTAACCAGGGTATCTTGAAAATAATGCGTAAATTCTTTTTTATGGCGACGTTGCTGTTGTCTTTTAGCGTGCAGGCCGGGAACAGGCTGATGTTTGGAATCAACCCGGGTGCCTATGGGAGTGAAGATCAATTGGTGCTCAAGGATGCGTACCAGCCGCTTGCCGATTATATTGGCAAAGCAGCCGGGATTCAGGTCCGTACCGACATCACGCAAAACTTCAAGGCGATCGATGCGCATGCGGGTACAGGACGATACGATTTGTTGATGGCGCCTACCAACGTCATTGCGCAGGCCTATAAGGAAGCGGGGTATTACCCGGTAGCGAAATTCAAGGATATGCATGCAGTTTTGCTGGTTAACGCGAACAGCCCTTACAGGAACGTAGCCTCGCTTAAAGATTCACGGATCGGCGTGGCGAACCGTAATACGCTGCTGGGTCAATTGGCAGTCAGTTTGTTGCAAAACCAGGGGCTGTTATTGAACCGCGATTTCAAGCGCGTGCAGGAAATAAAGTTTCAGGACACTCTGGTTTCGCTGTTATTGAAAGATGCGGTAGATGTGATTTCCGTTGGCCCAAAAGTGGCTGCAGAAGCATTGCAGGCACATCCTGGAAAATTGCGGATTTTAGCTCAAGCCGAACCTGTTCCGGGCTTTGCAATTTCCTTGTCTCGTGACATGCCGAAAATTCAAGCGAAAAGAATCACTCAGTCATTGCTGACGATAGCCCAGAACGCAAATGGTAAAGCTGCGCTTGCTGACATCACTGTAGGTGGGGGCACAGAAACTACCGGATTAACCAAAACCAATAGCGAGGAATATGTCAAAGCAGACGCATTGCTTGATGCAGCAAAAAAACTTTATCCACCTCCGGCAAAGTAAACTGGCGCATTGGGTCGATCAATCGAGCCAGTTGGGTTTAGCCGATTTACCCGGCATCCTGCATTACAGAATAGCGGTACTCCCGACGGAGGGTTCGACAGCGCTGTCGAAATCCCAACGCCAGGGACATTCTCTTCAGATAATTTCATTTTTGTCGTTAATCGGTTTGTAGCATGCGCTCTGCGAAATACGGGGCTGATCAGATATTCCGCCTGGTAGAGTTGGCAAGTGGCATGTTTGCTGCTTTTATCCCGTGTGCCGAAGACCAAACGCGTCAAAATGGAATCCGGTATTACTGGCTGTCCATCAGGTAGTTTGCGTACGTGATGATCAATGCACTCACCCAACTGGTGCTTGCGTTAAGGTAGCTTATCGCAACGGCCAGGGATGTTCGGATGCACAATACTAAAAGAGGAGTCTGGAGACAATGCGTAAATTATTTTTTATAGTGGCACTGCTGCTGTCTTTTAATTTGCAGGCGGCGGATAGGCTGATGTTTGGCATCAATCCGGGCACTGTTGGAAAAGAAGACCAATGGGTATTAAGGGATTCGTTCCAGCCACTTGCCGACTATATTGGCAAAGCGGCAGGCATTCAGGTGCGTACCGATATCACACAGCGATTCACGGCTATCGATAAGCAGGCGGGGTCAGGACGGTATGACTTGCTGATGGCGCCTACCAATGCGATAGGGCAGGCCCTCAAGCAGGCTGGATACTATCCGGTAGCGAAGTTCAAGGATCTTCATGCGGTTTTTCTGGTCAGGTCGCAAAGCCCTTATCAGACCATCGCTTCTATTAAGGGTTCGCGGATCGGCATGATAAGCCGTAAAACCCTGATGGGGCTGTTGTCGGTCAATTTGTTGAAAAATAATGGGCTTATGCTGGACCGGGATTTCAAGCAATTTCAGGAAATCCAATTTATGGATACATTGACTTCACTTTTGCTGGAAGATGCTGTGGATGTGGTTACCGTTTCGCCAAAATCGGCAATCGATGCCATGAAGGCGCATCCCGGGAAGCTGCGTATTTTGGCTACAACCGACCCCGTTCCGGGTTTTGCGATTGCCTTGTCTCCTGACATGCCGCAGGCTCAGGCGAAAAAAATCACCGAGGCATTGCTGACTATAGGCGATAACCCCAGTGGAAAGGCTGCGTTGGCGGACATCCAGGTGGGCGGCGGCTCAGGAGAAACCCATTTGACCAAGACCAGCAGCGCAGAATATGCCAAGGCAATGGTATTGATCAATGCCGCGAAAAAGCTGTTCCCTCCATTGACCAAATAACCGGATACTCGATTCCGCCCGGTTACGTTGCAACAATGCGCTGATTGAGCAGCCTGCGGGCTTCGAGCATTATTTCTGATGCGGTTAGCCCCACTGGCCCGATATCCTGCAGCACCAAATTATCTGCAGCAGCACCATGCAGGTAAACGGCAAGTTGTAGTGCGGAAAAAGGAGGGACGTGCTGTGCGAGCAAGGCCGCCAGCATGCCTGTCAGCACATCACCCATCCCTGCGCTGCTCAAGCCCGGATTACCGGTGGAGTTGATACGCCAGGTCTGGTCTGGTGCCGCGCAAATACTGCGCGCGCCCTTTAACACGACCCAGGCACGGTACTTTTCGGCCAGCTGCAATGCTGCCGCCGGGCGATCATGCTGAATGGTTTGGATGCTACAGTCCAGCAGCCGTGCAGCTTCACCCGGATGCGGGGTGAGTAACGCGGGGGCGGTACGCTGATATACCCGCTTTTTCAGGTTCGGTGATTCGGCAAGCAGATTCAGGGCGTCCGCATCCAATACCAGAATGGACGGGCTTTGCAGCGCGGCTTCCAGTAATTGGCCAGCGTGTTCCGAGCACCCCAGGCCAGGGCCGACGGCCAGCACGGTTAACGATACGCCGAGCAGCTGAGATGGTTCAAGTAGCATCACTTCCGGCTGCATGATATCGATGGCCAGCGTCTTGCATAGGCTGGCTGCGTAGACTTTGCCTGCACCCAGATGAAGTGCTGCACGGGCCGCCAGCAATACTGCGCCCGTCATGCCCTGGGCCCCGCCGAGGATCCCGGCGTTGCCGAAGTCGCCCTTGTGGTTTTCCGGTGCCCGCGGGGGCAGGGCGTTGAGGATATCTTTATTGATCAAGCCGCCGTCCGGAAACGGCTCTGAATTTGGTTTCATGGCTCACCCGGTATGGATAGAAAGACTATACTTGAAGCGTAGCATTCGGATGATAGTAACAAGGAGAATGAAATGAAAATACCTGCCAATGTAAATCCAAATGGTGCCGAAATATTACCTTGTGTCGACGATGCTGAATGCCAAATTACCAGTTGTGCCGTATGCAAGGTTGAAATTCCTGCCTCAGTCGCCTTGAACGAAGAAGGCGCGGATTACATTCAGCATTTCTGCGGGTTGGACTGTCTTGAGACCTGGAAACGCGAGAAAGAGCCGGAATCCCCCGTTGGGCCTGCTGCCTGATTTGGGCGGCCACAGTTAGGGTGCGGGGCTGATTTCGGGTAAAATTCGTTTTTATCCGATGCCCGATTCGCACCATGTCCGAACTGCATAAATTGCGCGGTGGCACCGCGCTATCCCGTTTTCGTCTCGACCAGCTATCCCGATCGCTGCCTGATTACGACTGCATACAAGCGGTATTCTGGCATTTCGTTGAGGTGACAACCGGGCTGGATTCCCTTGAACAGGCAAGGCTGGAGTCCATCCTCACTTACAGCACGCTGTTGCCGGACTTGTCTGACGGTTTGCTTCTACTGGTTACCCCGCGTCCCGGCACCATTTCGCCGTGGTCTTCCAAGGCGACCGACATCGTTCGCCATTGCGGACTGGAGAAAATCTCCCGGATTGAACGCGGCACTGCCTATCATTTCAGCCGCCGCGACGGTGCTGTGTTGACTGCAGAAGACCAGGCGCAGATCGCACCGCACATCCACGACCGCATGACCGAAGCGGTATTCGGCAGCCTGGACGACGCACAGGCACTGTTCCGCCATCTTCCGCCCAAGCCGTTGACCACGGTGGATATTCTCGGCGCCGGCCGCGCGGCGCTGGTGCGCGCCAACAGCGAGATGGGACTGGCATTGTCGGCGGATGAAATCGACTATCTGATGGGCAATTTCACCCGTATCGGGCGCAACCCGACCGATGTCGAGCTGACCATGTTCGCCCAGGCCAATTCAGAGCACTGCCGCCACAAGATTTTCAATGCTGCCTGGGTGATTGACGGCGAGGCGCAACCGCACACGCTGTTCGGCATGATTCGCGAAACCCACGCGCGCCATCCGCAAGGGACCGTGGTGGCGTATTCGGATAATTCCTCGGTGATCGAAGGCGCTGACGTGGCGCGTTTTCATCCGGCGGAAAATGGCCGCTATGTATATCGTGAGGCGCGTACGCACATCCTGATGAAGGTGGAAACGCACAATCACCCCACCGCCATTTCGCCTTTCCCCGGCGCGGCAACGGGTTCGGGCGGCGAGATTCGCGACGAGGGCGCCACCGGTACCGGTTCCAAGCCCAAGGCGGGGTTGTGCGGGTTCTCGGTGTCCAACCTGAACATCCCTGGCAGCCAGCAGCCCTGGGAAACCTATCAAGGCAACACGGGTGGTTACGGCAAGCCCGACCGCATCGCCTCCGCGCTGCAAATCATGATCGACGGCCCGCTCGGCGCGGCGGCGTTCAACAACGAATTCGGCCGGCCTAATCTGGCGGGTTATTTCCGCACTTTCGAGGAAGAATGCGCAGGCGAGATGCGCGGCTACCACAAGCCCATCATGCTGGCGGGCGGGGTGGGCAACATCGACGACGCCCACTGCTTCAAAAAGCAGTTCGCCGCCGGCACGCTGCTGATCCATCTGGGCGGACCTGGCATGCTCATCGGTCTGGGCGGCGGCGCGGCATCCAGCATGGATACCGGCACCAATGCCGAAAACCTGGACTTCGATTCGGTGCAGCGCGGCAATCCGGAAATGCAGCGGCGCGTGCAGGAGGTCATTGACCGCTGCTGGCAGCTGGGTGATGCCAATCCGATTCTGTCCATCCACGACGTGGGTGCGGGCGGTGTTTCCAACGCCATGCCGGAGCTGGTGGACGGCGCCGGACGTGGGGCACGCTTTCAATTGCGCGATATTCCGCTGGAAGAATCGGGCATGGCGCCGCGTGAAATCTGGTCAAACGAATCGCAGGAACGCTACGTGCTGGCGATCGCGCCGGAAAGCCTCGATGCTTTCCGCGCGGTATGCGAGCGCGAGCGCTGCCCGTTCGCCGTGATCGGCGTGGCGACCGAGGATCGTCATCTGAGGGTGGAAGACAGTCTGCTGAGCGCTATGCCGGTGGATATGGATATGTCCGTGCTGCTCGGCAAGCCGCCACGCATGACCCGCGACGTGCAGCGTGTAGTTCGCAGCTTGCCGGTATTGAACACCGATGGCATCGATCTGGCGGAGGCAGCGCTGCGCGTGCTGCGCCTGCCCAGCGTCGCATCCAAGTCATTCCTCATCACCATTGGCGACCGTAGCGTGGGCGGCTACACCGCGCGCGACCAGTTGGTCGGCCCCTGGCAGGTACCGGTTGCGGACGTGGCGGTGACCACCATGGGCTACGCCACCGAGCGCGGCGAGGCCTTTGCTGTGGGCGAGCGCACCCCGCTGGCGTTGATCGATGGCGCCGCCTCCGGGCGCATGGCGGTGGGTGAGGCGCTGACCAACCTGGCCGCCGCGCGCGTGGAAAAAATCGGCGATGTGAAGCTCTCCGCCAACTGGATGGCGGCCGCCGGTTTCCCGGGCGAAGATGCTGCGCTATACGACACGGTCAAGGCTGTGGGGCTGGAATTATGCCCCGCATTGGGCATCAGCATCCCGGTGGGCAAGGATTCGTTGTCCATGCGCAGCGTGTGGGAATCAGACGGCGCGCAGAAATCCGTCACCGCGCCATTGTCGCTGATCATTTCCGCTTTCGCCCCCAGCCCCGATGCGCGGGCCACGCTTACGCCGCAGCTGCGTACCGATCAGGGCGATACCGACCTCATCCTGATCGACCTCGGCTGCGGCCGCAATCGGCTGGGTGGCTCAGCGCTGGCGCAGGTCTACAAACAAGTGGGCGAGGGCTGCCCGGATCTCGATCACCCGGGCCAGTTCAAGGCGTTTTTCGAAACCGTGCAGGCGCTCAATGCCGCTGGTCGCGTGCTGGCCTACCATGACCGCTCCGATGGCGGCCTGTGGGCGGCACTGTGCGAAATGGCCTTCGCCGGCCACTGCGGCATCACTGTGGACGCGGACGAACTGTGCCAGGATCGCTTCCGCGTGCAAGTTGAAGAAGAAGGCATGGATGAAGACGAGGAAGTGATCACCGAGCAAACCGGATACAGCCCGCGCGTGTTTGGTGTGCTGTTCAACGAGGAGCTGGGCGCAGTGTTGCAGGTGAAGCGCGAGCATACCGCCGAGGTCATGCAGACCTTCATAGCGTCCGGGCTGCGCTCCGAGTTCCATATCATTGGAAGTACCAATGGTCGCGACCGCGTGGAAATCGTGCGTAATGAAAAAACCATGCTCGATTTCAGCCGCGCGGAATTACAGCGCGTCTGGAGCGAAACCAGCTACCAGATCCAGCGCTTGCGCGACAATCCGGCTTGTGCCGAGAGCGAATATGCGCAACTGCTGGATGGGGCCAACCCGGGTTTGTCGGCAAAGCTGAGCTTCGACCTCAACGACAACATCGCCGCGCCTTTCATCGGCGGCAGCAAACCGCGCATCGCCATCCTGCGCGAGCAGGGCGTCAACGGCGAAGTGGAAATGGCCGCCGCTTTCGACCGCGCCGGCTTCGAGGCGGTGGACGTGCACATGAGTGACATCATTGCCGGACGCGTGGTGCTGACTGATTTCCGCGGCTTTGCCGCGTGCGGTGGTTTTTCCTACGGCGATGTGCTGGGCGCCGGCGAAGGCTGGGCCAAATCCATCCTGTTCAACCCGCGCGCACGCGATCAGTTCGAAGCATTTTTCAGGCGCGACGACAGCTTCGCGCTGGGCGTGTGCAACGGCTGCCAGATGATGAGCAATCTCAAATCCATCATTCCCGGCGCCGAATACTGGCCGAAATTTATCCGCAACCAGTCCGAGCAGTTCGAGGCGCGTTTCGTCATGGTCGAAGTGCCGGATAGCCCCTCCATCCTGTTCGACGGCATGGCCGGCAGCCGCATGCCGGTGGTGGTCTCCCACGGCGAGGGTTATGCCGATTTCAGCCAGGGGGGCGACTCTGCCCGGGTGATTGGTGCGCTGCGTTATGTGGACAACCACGGCCGTGTGACCGAGACTTATCCGGCGAATCCGAACGGCTCCCCCGGTGGACTGACCGGCGTGACCACTGCCGATGGCCGCTTCACCCTGTTGATGCCGCATCCGGAACGGGTGTTCCGCACCGTACAGCATTCCTGGCATCCGGACGACTGGCGCGAAGACGGTCCGTGGCTGCGGATGTTCCGCAATGGGCGCAAATGGGTTGGATAAGTATGACTGACACCACCAAAGTCATCCCCATCAAACGCTATAGCGCCGAGGAACTTGCCGCGCGCGACCGTGAAATGGCGCTCGACGATACGCGCTGGTATAGCGAAGAGGAACTTGATGAGCTGGATGAGCGTGACCCATTATTAGCTGCGCGTATCGCACAGCGCCAGAACCGCCTGGAAAAATTGCGTCCCTATCAGGCCATCGGTGAAGCCCCGCCGCTAACCGAGGCCGCACTGGTGCAGGTTCTGGAAGAAGCCCGCGCCATCCTGCTGCGCGATGGCGGCGATCTGGAGCTGGTGGAAATCAGCGGCACAGTCGTACGGGTGCGGCTGAAAGGTGCTTGCGTGGGTTGCCCCAACTCAATGCTGGACCTGAAAAATGTGGTGGAGAAAATCGTGCGGCGGACTTTTCCGCAGGTGACTGAAGTGCAAAATACTTATTGAGCGCTGCGCTTGATAAGCGGCCAGGCTCTTAGCTGGGCTGAATCTTGTTTTCGGCGTGGAAGACACCAAAATAACGCGTATCGAAGATGCTAACCTGGCTCTCTCCTACAGACAGTTTTCCGCCGGTGCAGCGTGCGCTGCACGACCCTGCCGGGTTATTGGCGGCGGGTGCGGATCTTTCCCCTGAGCGATTAATCCTGGCCTACAGCCAGGGTATTTTCCCCTGGTACAGTCCGGGTGAGCCGATTTTGTGGTGGAGCCCGGACCCGCGCATGGTGCTGTTTCCACAGGAACTGGTGGTACAGCGTTCACTCGCCAAGGTGTTGCGTAAACGCCAGTATGAAATTCGCGTGGATAGCGCATTTTCAGAGGTGATAGCGGGGTGTTCCAGACCGCGTTCGGGTCAGGAAGGCACCTGGATCAGTAAAGAGATGATCGCAGCTTATACGCGCCTGCACCAGTTGGGTGTGGCACATAGTATCGAGACCTGGATTGACGGCAGGCTGGCGGGCGGTTTGTACGGGATTGCGCTGGGGCGGGCGTTTTACGGTGAATCCATGTTCACGCTGGTGCCGGATGCCTCGAAAACCGCTTTCGTCCATCTGGTGCGGCAATTGCGGCGCTGGAATTTTGGCATCATAGATTGCCAGATGAATACGGCGCATCTGGCGCGTTTTGGCGCACGCGAAATTCCGCGCACAGAGTTTATCGCACAACTGAATAACTTGATAAACTTCCCGGCAGTGCACTCTCCCTGGCACTTCGATCATGACCTTATTGAATGACCTGCCTTTCGCGCGGTTGCAGTTTTACCTGACGTCGCCGTATCCGTGCAGCTACCTGGCCGCGCAAACTGCGCGCTCGCAGGTGGTAACGCCCGCACATCTGGTCGATGACATGGCCTATAGCCAGTTGATTCAATCCGGATTCCGGCGTAGCGGCCTGTTCACCTACCGCCCGCAATGCGGACAATGCCAGGCATGCATACCAGTACGTGTGGTCGTGGATCAGTTCAGCCCGGGCCGTACCCAGCGCCGTATTGGCAAGCGTAATGCAAACCTGGTGGCTGAACCGCGACGGCCCTATTTTGATGCCGCACACTTCAAGCTGTACCAACGTTATCAGGCATCGCGTCATGCCGGTGGCGGCATGGATCATGATGATCGCGACCAGTACGCGCACTTTTTGCTGCAAAGCAATGTGGACACCTACCTGGTGGAATTCCGCGAAGCCGGGCAACTGCGCATGGTCAGCGTGATTGATCAGGTGGAGGATGGCTTGTCAGCGGTATATACGTTTTTTGATCCGGATCTGCCTGAGCGTAGCTTTGGTGTGTATAACGTACTGTGGCAAATCGAACTGGCACGCAGTCTCGGCTTGCCCTATGTGTATCTGGGCTACTGGATCGAAGACAGCCGCAAGATGGCCTACAAGAGCCAATACCAACCGTTGCAAGGATTAATTGATGCAGACTGGCGAATCTTCCCCGCGCCGAAAAATTGAGCCTTTGTGTGGAAAGATCGGCCGTAGTCGTGTCGATCAGGTGATACATGCATTCTATACCCGGCTACGGACGGATCCGGTATTGCATCCATACTTTGACGGCATCGACGATTTTGCTGAACACGAAACGCACATTGCCGATTTCTGGTGGATAGCAATGGGTGGCACCCTGCAACAGCCATGCCAGTTCGACATGCTTGAGCGGCACCGGCCGCTGGGGCTGACGCCGGCGGCCATCGAACGCTGGCTGACATTGTTTGGCGATACCCTGACTGAGAATTTGCCCCCTGATCTTGCCGCACAGTGGCTGCAAATGGCCGGCGCCATCGGCGCCAATCTTGAACGTCACCTGCTGTAAATCCATGGAAACCCAGTCGCGGCTTCGGTCTTCGCTTCACCGCCCTGGGTTCGACCTGCCAACGGGCACGATACAGGTCGAACAGCGCCTGCTTGCTGACCGCTTGTACATCGGTGAGCGTCGTCACCGCATCCATCCGGCGACACGCACTTCACACGCCCTGAGCGTCTCGGGTAGGGCGCCATAGATCGCCTTGTCCATCTATCCGGGACGCTGGAGCCGGAGCCAAATGACCACGTGATTCCGTACTCCCAGCCGCCCAAACGCTCGATAAGTCCCACAGCCAGCCGCGAGCGCGCTTTGCTGTACGCCGCAGTGTTCAGGCTGCCCGGGGCTTGCCCCTGTGCCACCCGGCCGCTCACCCCGCGCGCGACCGCGTCCTGGCAGCTGTGATCCGCGCTCAACACCTGCTCGATAAACAGCATGAGCGTCTGCAGCGGATCATAGATGCGCTGCCGGTAGCGGCCAGCCTCTTCGGCTACCCACTGCCTCAGCAACGGTGCCGGCAGGGCATCGCCCAACACGGTGTCCGCCGTCTGTACAAATCGTGCGCGCAACGGTCGCACCTGTTCGGCAAGATGCCGTTTCTTGATACTATCCATTGACCCTCTTGCGTTATACATCACGGATTCGACACCTGCATGATAACGCTACGGGGCTCTCAGCCCCTCTCTATCCCTATGATCAGAAGGATTCTTCTTCTTAAGTTATTGATCCAGCCACATTTATCCGGGAATCGCGCTGCCTATTTCACGTGTATATCCTGGAAGAACTTTCTCACCCGCTCGGGTGATTTCTCCTGCGCCTGATGCTGGCCGAGAGTCATTTGCCGGCAAATTTTCTGGAACTTGAAATCACGGAAACAGCGTTGATCGGCGATATGGGCAGTTCCATTGCCAAGCTGAATGAATTGAGCGCATTGGGAGTACGGCTCGCGCTGGATGATTTCGGCACAAGGTATTCCAGTTTCAGCTATTTGCGTCATTTGCCCATCGACAGCCTGAAAATAGATCGCAGCTTTGTGATCGATATCGTCGAGAACACGCAAAGTGCAGCGATCGTGCCGGCCATTATCGGACTGGCGCATGGCCCGATCTGGAGGTGGTGGCAGGGGGCGTGGAAACCGGAGTCCAGCGGATCAAACTGGAGCAGCTTGGATGCAACCTGACCCAGGGTTTTGTGATTAGCCGACGCTGCCAGCGGATGAACTGGATGCGCTGCTTGCCATTGCGAATAGTTGAAGATAGCCCTGCCTGTTGTGGTTGAAATTGCGGGATAATACGAACTCCGTGCTACAAGCAGGCTTCTTTTCAAGAACCCATCAATCGTTTATAACCCCCATTTAACCTGATACGCTAACGCCATGCACCAATACCTCGATCTGATGCGCCACGTGCTGGAACACGGCACTCAAAAATCCGACCGCACCGGTACCGGCACCATTTCGGTGTTCGGTTACCAGATGCGCTTTGATCTGAGCCAGGGTTTTCCGCTGGTGACGACCAAGAAATGTCATTTGCGCTCCATCATTCACGAGTTGTTGTGGTTTCTGCAGGGCGACACCAATATTCGCTACCTGAAGGAAAATGGCGTTCGTATCTGGGATGAATGGGCCGACGAGGACGGTGATCTGGGCCCGGTCTATGGTCACCAGTGGCGCAACTGGCCCAAGCCGGACGGCGGCCATATCGACCAGATTGCGCGCGTGCTGCACGACCTCAAACACAACCCGGATTCGCGCCGCATCATTGTGTCCGCATGGAATGTAGCCGACTTGGACAAAATGGCGTTGGCACCTTGTCATGCCTTTTTCCAGTTCTATGTTGCCGACGGAAAATTAAGCTGTCAGCTTTATCAGCGCAGCGCCGATATTTTTCTGGGCGTGCCGTTCAACATTGCCAGCTATGCGTTGCTTACCATGATGATGGCGCAGGTGAGTGGCCTCAAACCCGGCGACTTCGTGCATACCCTGGGCGACGCGCATCTGTATTCGAACCACCTGGAGCAGGCCCGTGAACAGCTCTCGCGTACGCCACGCGCATTGCCGGTCATGCAACTGAATCCTGCTGTGAGTGACTTGTTCGCCTTCCGGTTCGAGGATTTCGAGCTGCACGGCTACGATCCGCATCCGGCGATCAAGGCATCGGTCGCGGTATAGCGCGACTACCGGAGACTGCGACGATGTTTCTTCATTGGGCCGAGCAAATCAAATACCTGGTGGGTATTTTCGCCATTCTGAATCCGCTCGGTGCCATCCCGATCTACCTCAGCCTGACAGCGGATCGACGTCCCGCAGAGATGCACCATACCGCTGCCAAAGCTGCCATCGCAGTGGCTGTGATCCTGATTCTTACCGTGTGGGTCGGCGATTCCTTGCTGTCTTTTTTCGGTATCGGGCTGCCGGCATTTCGTATCGCGGGCGGGCTATTGGTATTGCTGATTGCAATCGCCATGTTTCATGCCCGAACCAGTCCGGCACGGCAGACCGACGCCGAACAAACCGAAGCCGAATCGAAGAATGACATTGCCGTGGTGCCGTTGGCGATTCCGCTGTTGGCAGGGCCCGGAGCAATCAGCCTGGTCATTGTTGACGCCCATCAGGCGGGAAATTGGCCGGAAAAGCTGGTGTTTAGTGTTGGGCTCGTTGGGATCGGGGTAATCGTCTGGCTGGTACTGCGATTGGCCGAACCGATTGGCGAACGACTCGGTACAGCTGGCCTCAACATCGCCACGCGGGTGATGGGACTGATCCTCGCTGCGATGGCGGTGCAGTTTATGGCGGATGGGCTATTGGCGCTGTTTCCGGGTTTGTCGCATTAAGGTTCACGGTTGCATCGGCATTTGTGCCTGCTGGACCGCCTTGAGGATTTGAGTCAAATCGCCGGAAGCCAGCGAAGGCGGTTGCGGACCTTCTATTTTGACCTGAGTCCAGTCCACCACCGATCCGGTTCCCCACGATACAACCGAAGCCAGTACAAACACCAGCATGCCGCGCGTCATGCCCTTGCCGATTTCCATATCATCCAGATAGCGGTTAAGCCACCAGGCGGCAATGAAGAAAGCGATGGTAGAAATAATCAGGTTCAGCATGGTCGTTGCTCGATCGTCATGAGGGTTTATCTTGAGGCTGAATTTTATACATTACGGTTCTTCCGCGCAGTTCTTTACTGCCGCAGGCTGGATATAATGCACCGAAACCAGGAGAAAACATGCCGCATCCCAAGCCTCGCATTGCGCTCATCGCCGCGCTGGCGAAAAATCGCGTCATCGGTATTCACAATACGCTGCCGTGGCGTTTGCCGGAAGAGCTCAAGCACTTCAAGGCGCTCACCATGGGGCATCATATATTGATGGGGCGCAAGACTTTTGAATCCATCGGGCGTCCGTTGCCGGGGCGTACCACCGTGATCATTTCGCGTTCTGCCTACACTGCGTCAGACGGCTGCCTGGTAGCGAACTCCATCGCGGAAGCGCTGGTCGCCTGTGCCAATGACACCGAGGTATTCTTTATCGGCGGTGCGCAACTCTACGAACAGGCATTACCGCTGGCAGACCGGCTTTATCTGACCGAGATACACGCCGAATTCGCCGGCGATGCCTGGTTTCCCGAATTCGAACGCGACGGATGGGAAGAGTTCAGCCGTGATCCGCGCTACGATGAGGCCAGCGCATTGGACTACGATTTCGTGGTGTATCAACGTAAGGAGACGTCAAAATGAAAGCAATCAAAGTATTGGTAATTTTTATATTCAGTATGGTTTTTGGAGTAAACGCTGCATGGGCCGGACAAACCGAGCTGACCTGGTACGGTCATTCCGCATTCAAGATCACCACGCCGAGCGGCAAGATACTGCTGATCGATCCGTGGATCACCAATCCCGCCAATAAAAACGGCAAAGCCGATCTGGCGGGGCTTACGCATGTTGACCTGATCCTGATCAGTCACGGCCATTTCGATCATGTCGGCGATGCGGTGGCGATTGCCAAAAAAACCGGCGCGCACCTGGTCAGCACGTTTGATCTGGGCAACGCGCTGGTTACCTATGGCGGATTCCCCAAAGCGCAGGCAGGTCTGGACACCCAGGGTAATTTCGGCGGCGAACTCACCCTGCTCGGTGGCGAGGTGAAAGTGGCCTTTATACCGGCCATCCACAGCTCCACCGTGATGGATGAAAACGGCAAGGATATCCACGACGGCGGCAACCCGGGCGGATTCCTGATCAGCATCAAGAACGGCCCGGTAATCTATCACACCGGGGATACCGACGTATTCAACGACATGACGCTGATCCCGCGCTTTCATAAAGTGGACGTGATGCTGGCATGCATCGGCGGCCATTTCACCATGGGCCCGGACCGCGCAGCGCTGGCAACCAAAATGGTTGGACCGCTGATGGTGGTGCCCATGCACTACGGCACCTTCCCGGTACTGGACGGCACACCGGCAGAATTCAAGGCCGCGCTGATCAGGCAGGGCGTGAAGGCCAAGCTGGTGGTGATGAAGCCGGATGAAATGATCAAGCTCTGATTTCTGAAATATCCATAAAGCCACCTGGTAAACCAGGCGGTTTTATGGATATCAGGAATCACTGTGAATAGATTTTACTGGCTGTAGCTACCATGTCCCCTGCTGACTTCTTCTCGGCGGTCAATGCCGGTTGCGCGGCATTCAGCGTTCGCCATTTACTTCATGAAACTCAGCCTTTCTGGTTGGTTTACGCGTTGCCAGGGATACATCTCGCTACGTTTTTCAACACCCTGTTAGAAGCGCACATTCACCCCTGCCGCAGCCGTCCAGTCTGCGGTGAGCTGGGTACCATTCACCGACTGATAAACGGGTATTTGTACAAAACCATACAGGCGCATGTCTTTGCTTACAGCAAATGCCAGCCCGGGACTGATGTGCGCATATTCGCCACCTGAGTCAGCCGGCTCCGCGTTGCTGCCGCGATCATGGTCTTTCCAGTGCAGGTTAAGCTGAAGCAAACCTTGCAAACTGGCTGTCAGCGCGTGCGCATAACCGGAATCCAGGCTCACCGTATCGCCGGGCCGATAATTGTCGCGGATCGCGACTGCGTGTTGCCACTGAATCTGGCTAAACCAGTTGCCGCCCGGCGCGCCGGGTGCGCCATAAAATGCACCCGCCACGAGGTCGGTGCTGCCGCTGCCGGGCTGCAGGCTGCGCTCCGCCGGTTCGCCGTCGGCGTTGCGTTGGGCAATGCTGCCGGTCGGCAGTTTCACGCCAAAGCGCAATCCGGCGCTGGCCGGCGACGTGTAACCGGGATCAAGACGATACATCCCGAGCAGCTGCATATCGCCCAGCGCGGAAAACTTCCAGGTTTCCGGCTGCGCGCCATTGATCGGGTCATTGTAGATATGCTCATGCTTGCGCGCGACTACCGGCACGCGCAGCGTTAATCCCCAGTCCGGACCCAGGCTGTGGTCCAGGGTGACTATGGTATTGCGGTTGAAGGTTTTAACTTCGTCATGTGTCTCCGCAATGCCCGCAGCCGGGACTTTTGCTGTGCCCGCACGCAGCTGATCCTGGCGCACCCATTCGTAGCGCAGGTCGAGCCGCGTCCCGCTGTGTTCCCATGTCCCCTGGATTCCCCAGTCGCTGTTGAGTGTACAGAATGCAGCGCCGCAGCTGGCATTGGCCGCACCGATCGGTAGCAAAACAACTCCACAAAGCATCAAGATCGTACGATTAGCAGACATTTTCGCTTCCTGTAATTTGGATGTCTGTCACAGTTGATCTGATCCAACTGCAGTTCCGCCGGGTTTCTTGTATGCTGTATGTATTTGACACTGAAGATCCTTATTTCCAGCTACATGGGCCCGCAAGGAAAGCAGGGCAGGTGGTCTGGGTATCAGTGCGTACAGCCGTCATATTTACATCGGAAAAATCGGCGGCACTCAAATCCGCGCCCTCGAAGCTTACGTTTTCGAGCTCTGCGAAATGAAACTTCACTTCATAGAGATCCGCCTGCTCGAAGGTGGCGCCCTTCAAATCTGCCCCTTCGAAATTCACATATTCGAGTTTTGCGCGACGAAAGCTTGCACCCGCAGCCGTCACTAGCCGCAAATTGGTGCGGCTCGCCATCGCATCATCCAGTTGCGCCCTGGCAAGCTGGCTTCCTTCGAAATTGGCACCGCTGATGTTGGCGTGTAATAAATTGGCGCCGGTGAGAATGGCATCATGGACGTCGGCACCAATCAACATGGTGCCGGATAAATCCGCGCCGCTCAGGTTGGCGCCTGACAAGTTGGCTCCGATGAGATTCTTGCCAGCCAGATTCACCTGGGCCAAATCGCACCTGGGGCAGGCATTGCTACGCAGCAAGCGTGCGGCTGGGCTTGACCTGGAAGCATCATCTGCGGCACATACTCCTGGTGTCAGCAACAACAGCATAAATCCAAGGGTTATACGGAAGCGCTTCATATCAATTTCTTGACGGAGCCATTCTTATTTTTTGACCGCATTATCGAACTGAAAGTGTATCTGTAATGGTTTCTGTCCTTTCATAGTCACGGTAGCAACCGCTCTCATCAGGCCCGCCGGCTGAATCCTGGAGTTTTTCCCAACGAGGCTGTTGGCGCCGCTGGGCGTAAGTTTCACTGCCACGATGCCCGTATCCGTAACCAGTTTCACGTTGCCTGCCGCACCCATGGTTGACTGTGGCCGGTCGGCGTGATCGGTGACCCACATATGCACCTCGCCATTTGCCAGCAGCATTTCGAAATGGTATTGCTCCGCCATACGTAGCTTGCCACCATGATCTCCCTTGATGGTATCCAGATATTCGTTGCTGTGGGCCGGCGCCGGTAACGGCAGGCTCACCAGGGTCAAACCGATAAGCAATACCAGGCCATGCAGGTAACGCTGGAGGAGCCATTGAGAGTGATGATCGGGGTTGGCCTTTGTTGATTGTGTAAACATATCTCACTCCGAAAAAAAAATGTGCCGCCGCCAGATTCCGCGACGGCACGAGGGGACAACTAAACAGAGGTGCTGCGCGACGATTTCATGCCTTCCCAGTCTTTTGGCACCACTACGTGATCATGGTGGCCGCCCGGGCTGGGCAAACGTGCCTCGATCTTGTCCGTGTCCACATTGATCACCACCAGCCCGGACTGTCCGGACTGGTTGCCGCTGTAAACGGTAGTCATGTATTTACCGTCTACTGTGCAATCGCATGTGTGAGGATCGGGGCCAGTATCCCATTTCGCCACTACTTTCCAGGTTTTTGTATCGACCTTGCAGATGTAGCCGTTATTGGGCTTGCGCGCCCACATGGTGAAAAATGCCCAGCGGGAATCAGGCACATTGCCCATATGCAAGGGCAGATACTTGTTACCAAAGCCTTCCACGAATGCCGTTTTTGTCCATTTGAGAGGATTCGGGTCGGTGGAACGGTAGGCGGCTATGTTGTTCTGCAGCACGTTGTTGCAGGCGAGGAAGTACTCGCCGCTGGGGATGAAGCCCGCCTCATGCAAAGGCGTGAGGACCGATGGTACCGAGAAAGTCCATTTAAAGCCTTGCTGCTTCACCAGTGGGAAATTGTCCGGCGCACCCTTGGCGGTAGACAACAGCGTGACGACTTCCCAGGTGCGTGTATCGACGATGGCGCAACACCCCAGCCGGCGTATCAGGATCGCGCCAAACGGCAGCGTTGGATGCCAGGTGAATGCGTCCACAAACACAGCAGTCGGGTCAGCCGGCATCAGCTCTTCACCCAGCATTGCTTCATGCGATGTTTTCATGCCTTTACGGCCCTGAAAATCGAACTTGCCGGTCGCCGGATCAGGAAAAACATGGCTGACATTTAACTGGCGCGCAACCGGGTCATAGTCAGCGCGGAACGCTTTGATGATCTTTGGATTGTCGTCAAGGGTGGTGATCAGCACCATGTCTTTCTGGCCGTCCGCAAAAGCCACGTACTTGTGGGCGTTTTCACCTACACCGATCGAAACGTGCACGCCCAGCGCGAGACCGGTGGTTGCCGCGATATCGTTAACGAGATGGATGGAGTTCTGCTTGCCGCTGCCGTCATAGCGCATTTTGAACATCTTGAAGTCGCCGCGATCCCGCCATTCGGGCGAGTTTTCGTTAACGTAGGGCGACATTGGCGGCTGCATGGTTTGATAGAAATCAAAGCCCTTGTAGGGGTCTGCCGAAGGCAGCGCGGCAATATGGTGGGGAATGGGCATGTTTACTCCCGTCAAGCCATAGTTGTACCAAGCCAGCGTTTCGGGCCCGGCAAGATCCATGGCTTGTACTGTTCCGCTGTATTTCCCCGGTAGGAGAATGACGTTGCCTTCGAATTTCTTGAAAAACTCGTGTAGTGGCTCGCCGGTGAAATCATGTCTCGCAGCCAGGCTGGAATTGCTATTTAACATACCGCCTACGCCCGCAAGGCCGGCGGCGAGGGAACCTTTCATAAAATCGCGTCTAGAGATAGGCATCTGGTATTACTCCTGAATTAATCGTCAAGCTGCATGTCACAAACTCAACTGAGAGGTTTAAAGGTCGCTTTTTTTCCAGTTCTGCGGGCCCACGAATATCTTCTCGATGGTTCCTTTGCCGCTTAGCAGAAATGTGGTCGGCAAGCCCCTGAAGCTAAGGCGGTTCGATAATCCATTCGCGCTCAATGCATCGTTCGGAGCGACGTACATCGGGTGCTTGAGGGAGTGTTCCATGGCGATCAAACGCACGGTGCGGGTAGTTGCCGCGATAGCTTGCTTAGGCCCGCCTTCCAGGGCGACGCCGACCGTATCGGCATTAACGAAAACCAAATTTAATTTCGGCTCATTCTTGTCGACAAAATCTTGTATTCGCTTCAGCTCTTTAACCGAAACCGGCGCAGCCGATATGAAAAACACTACCAGCGAGCGCTTGCCTTTGATCACATCAGCAAAATCCACTTTATTGCCTTTGGCATCGTAGGCTTCGAAATCAGTAGGAAGGGCTGAACCGGTTTTGAGGGGATCGCGATAAACCTGTCCGCCGACCTGGTCCGCGCTGGGGAAAGTGCCATCCTTGCTGTCCGCATAAGCCGGGAGCGCCAGGCAGACGGTCAAGCCGAGCATTCCCAGAGCGGCCACTATTCGACACTGCGGCGAGCCCAGCCAGGCTGGGCGATGTACTTGAATATCGCTGTTCATCAAATCTCCTCCTTTATAATGTAAACATGTCACGAATATCTCTGGTCAGATATCCGGGCTTTGCATGTGGCAAATTGCCGCATGCCCATTACAAAGCAAGTCATATGCCATATATTATTTCTAATATGAAACAATGTATTGGAACATCATCAAGCTTGGTTTGGAGGAATAAGGCAGCGATTTGTTTCGAGGTGAAACAATATCCCATGAGTTGAAAACGGGGCTCACATGCGCATCATGCTTTGGTCTATAAGGCCGCAAGCGATACGTGCTCCCGAATTGCCGGCAGGCTCTGAAAAATCATCCTCGTTGGCGTGAATAACGATTGCACGATCGATGATGGAGTGGGCACCCATCAATGCCAGGGTCACCCCGTTGGTTACGATATCCACATTCGCGACGCCATCGGCGCCCGCGACAATATTGCCTAAATCGCCCAGGTGGCGGTCATTGCTTGCCGGGGCGTTGTGGCGTCCGCCATAGGGGCTGAAGTGGCCGCCGGCGCTCAGTGCGTCGGGCGCATCGCAATTGCCGTTGGCATGAATGTGTATGCCATGCTTGCCCGGTGTAAGCCCGCGTACCTGCCCGGTAATCCGGACCCTGGATTCATGCTCCATGAATTTCAGCGTCCCTTCAACTTTGCTGCCGGACTTGGCTTGCAGTTCGGCGGTGACGGAATCCATATTCTCGCGGGCCTGGACGGAAGGAGAATCGAATAGCAGTACCGTTGCGGCAATAGCCAAAGTTGCAGCAATCGGTAATGCCAGGGGTAGCCAGGGCCGCTGCAATACAAAACAATTTTTCATGGAGGATCCTTATCGAGAAGTGTGATTTATCAGGTTGTGCGTGGGGAAGCTGTTTCGTTATGTTTCAAATCCGGTTCAGAATGAAACGCCGCCATTTAAAAATCACCCCGTGCCAGGGCGGTCAAAATGTCGCGCATATCCCGGTCGAACGCGCGTAGCACCGCCTTTCCTTTCTTGCTCAGCGTTTCCTTGGGCAGCGCTGTTTCGATGAACGACGGGCGCAGCACCATCACGGTGGTTGTGCCGTTGTCTTCGAATAAAGCAAAGCGGCATGGTGCGAAGAGTTCGAACTCATGCGTGGTGCGCGTCACGTCATAGGCCTTAACCAGATTGCAAAACTCGATAAGTTGTACTTTCCCGGTCGTAATCCCCCTTGTTTGCAGGGCTTCCTGGACGTTTAGCACATTGATGATCATGTAATTCCTGGCTTCAAGCGAGGAAATCAGGGTTTGCTTGACCGACTCCAGCGAGTCTTTGACTTGTACCTGGTACTTGATACGGGTGGTAACTATTTGGCTGTCATCATCTGCGACAGCGGCAGGGACGATCAATGCGCTGCAGAGAACCAGCAGCATTGCACGTATTGCATGCCGCCAGGAAAAGAGCCTGGTAAGAAGATGTTTCATCTGGATATGCCTTTCCGGGAACAGGATGTCTGCTCCAGAAAAGCAATGGATGTGCCAGCGTGGATGTGGCTGTCGCCGGACGGAATCGGGCGTCGCGTTTTATTTTATATCCGCTCCGGAACGGGTAAGGTTGTAATCGCGTATTTTTCGCCAGAGCGTGGTGCGCCCGATGCCCAGCTCGCGTGCGACATCCGAGAGATGCGCATGTTTACGCAGGGCATTTTCTATAAGTACCCGCTCGGAGCCGGCCAGCGTACCGCTCACAGCCGGTTCGGACGGAACGGCGCCCTCCATCGCATGAGGATGGTATTGCAGCAGATCCTCGGGTAGCGTATCGAGATTGATCGCTCCGGCTTCATCGGCAAATACCACCATTTGCTCCACAAAATTCTCAAGTTGCCGGACATTGCCCGGATAAGGGTAAGCCATGATGTGTGTCAGCGCGTCCGGAGTGATATGCAAACTCTGACGCCCGTATTTGATCTCGTAGCGCAGGAGAAAAGAGTCCAGCAGTAACCGCAAATCCTCCTGCCGGTCGCGCAAGGGCGGTAATTGCAGGCGTATGCCGTTTATTCTGAAATAGAGATCGGAACGGAAATGCCCGCGATCGATCAGATCGCCCAGGTCCTGGTTGGAAGCGGAAATCACCCGCACGTCCACCGTCTTCGGCTTGTTCGATCCTACCCGGCGCAGTTGCCGGTCTTGCAGCACGCTCAGCAGCTTCGCCTGCATCGCAGGCGAGAGCGTGTCGATCTCGTCAAGAAAGATCGTGCCTTGATCCGCCTCCTCGAAAAGGCCGACACGCGAATCAGTGGCCCCGGTGAAACTACCGCGTACATGGCCGAACAACTCACTCTCCAGCAATTGTTCGGGTACGCTTGCACAATTAATACTGACAAAGGGTTCGTCGCTGCGACGGCTATGTTCATGGATCAGGCGGGCTATTTTGGTCTTTCCAGTACCTGTTTCGCCGGTAATTAACACGCTGATATCAGTATATGCAAGCCGATCAATTTTGATTAACAATGCGCGCATTTGTGGCGTCGTGGCCACAATGTCTGTCTTGATCTGTCGATTACCAGCGGCTGGCATCTGTCCAGGGATCGGCACGAATACTTGGAGTGCTTGGCTGGCGTGGATCTTGTCGAGAATATCGCGTTCACTGAATGGCTTGGTCAGATAATCGAATGCGCCCAGCCGCATCGCATCCACTGCGGTTTCGATGCTGCCATAAGCAGTAATCAGTATCACCGGGAGCCCTGGTTTGGAGCGTTTGATTTCCTGCAGCAAAGCGATACCCGACATACCTTCCATACGCAAATCGGTAATCACCAAATCAAACGGCCCGCCAGCCAACAGTTCCAAGGCATCCTTGCCGCTCGCGGCATCGGCTGTGTCATAGCCAGCATTTTGCAGCATCAGCGCCAGACTCCGGCGCAGGCTGCGTTGATCATCGACCAGCAATATTCGCATAGTCAATTGGATACTCTATTGGCATATCCGATTCAGGGTGCCTCGGCTTGGGTATCATTAAAATGAATGATGTTCCATAACCCAGCGCACTCAGAATCCGTATACGACCTTGCCAGTCCTGCACGAAACGCTGCACGATAGCTAATCCCAAGCCGGCACCATGCGAGCGTTGGGAGTAAAAAGGTTCAAAGATCCGCTCGCGTCCCTCCATGGAAATACCTTTGCCCGTATCGGTGATGGCAAAGAAAAGATAGTGCGGGCGGAAGCTGAGGCTTGCTTTGATTCGGCCTCGCCCGGGGATCGCCTGCACCGCATTCAAGAGCAGATTCCACAGCACCATTTCCAATCCACCAGCATCCATCATCACCACGCACGGTGCGTTACGTATGGCTACTTCAATCTGAATCGGCAATTCCTCGCGCGCGATATGATGCTCCAGCGCACCACATACCTTATGCAACAGCACATCCACAGCGACCGGACCAAGCATCGCAGGACGCGGCTTGCCAAAAGTCAGAAAATCCCGTGTGAGATTGTCGAGGCGCAATACCCCATCCTCAATAATCTCCAATGCTTGATCGGCCTTGCTTCCTGACCAGTAACCGGCTTTCAGCACTGACACACAGTTAGCAATTGCACTCAAGGGGTTTCTCACTTCGTGTGCCACAGACGCCGCCATCTGACCCAAGGCGGCAAGCCGCTCGTTGCGGATTTTCGTTGCTTCGGCCAATAGCAACTGTTGATTGATTTCGGAGAGTTTGCGATAACTGCTCGCATTGCTAATGGCGATTCGCACCTGTCCCGCCAGCAACTCGCCCTTGGAGAGTGTTATCTCGCTGAACGGCACCATTGCATCACGCACCAGCATCATTACGCCGATCAGACAATCTTCGTCTACCAGCGGAAATAAGCCAACTGCCTTGTCCCGTTTGGGGTCTGCATGCAAGATATCCATCGCGCCTTCCGATCCCACTATCCACGCTCTAGGATGGAACTGGCCATTGATCTTTGCCAGCAATTGGGTACAGAGCCTGCCATCCTGGCACCAGGCTTCGGCATGTTCACAGGAGGGGTCAGTCTGGTCCGTCATGAACCAGCGCGCTGCCCTGCTAAATCCCTCTCCATCCGGTGTGGGCAACCACACCGTGGCGCCATCGGCATCGAGCAGCGCTGCGCTTTCCCGGCATACTGCTGCCAGTACAGTGCTCAAATCCAGTGTTGAGGTAAGCATGGTGGAGACGCGCAATAACGCGGCCCGAAATGCACCTTCCTGCTGGCGCTCCAGGTAGAGCAGGGCATTATCGATAATCGGCGCGGCTTCTGAGGCCAATATGCTCAGTTCGGGGTGCGACGTGGCAAAGGTCTCGGGTGACACGCCCAAAAACCTCATATAGCCAAATCGTTTGCCATGCGCCACGAGATCAAGGCAAATCCAGCTTGCATGACTGGTCGCATCAACGCAAAGCCAGACCAGTTCATCCGTGCATGTGTTTGTTAGCTGAGAAGTATTGTGTTCCGCCTCCACCCGGATCAGGTGCCTTGCGCCAACAAATTGCGCACTGCGTGCCAACTCGGCCACCCGGTCCTCCGGCACCAGCAGAACCAGCTCGTACGTATCAAATTCTATCTGCTCCCTCATTGCACGGCTCAACACTTCAATCGCGTGAGGAACATCAAGCGTGCCAATTGCCTCGAATACCATCCGGTTGCGCACATGAAGTGCGCGATTGACTTTTTGTATTTTGCGCTGCGAGCGTTTGATCCGTGCATTTGCACGGAGAATTGTGGCCTGGGAGCGCCGCATCCCATCCAGCGCCAACAGAAATCCCACCGTGATACTGATAAGTATCCCTAAATAGAACATGACTTTGGCGCCATGCCAGAGCCACCATGGAAAATCCCACATTTGGGAAAAGCTGAACAGCAGCGCGCTTTGAGCGAACAGCACCAAAAAACTTCCCACTACCAGCATGAGCACCTGGCCGTTGCTGCGGTAAAGCTGGTACAGCAGCAATGCGGAAAAGGAGTACAGCAGCGCAGCCAAGCCATGTGCGGAGTGCGCAAAACCGGAGAACTGATAAATGCCTAACTGTTCGTGCCCGGCGAACCAGGGAAGCGCAGACCTGTATAGCACTGCCATGGCCGACATTAGTGCCAGACCGCCTGCAATCGTTATGAAGTCTTTCGCAGTCAGCCTGGGGCCGCGCATTACTTGTTGCAGCAAGCCCAGCGTGATGAAGATGCTCCCGGCCAAGGTGGAGGATGTATGGAACGCGACGAAGGCTTCACGCGCGTGCATCGGATTTGTGAAGGCATGTATGGTATCGAGGATGGCCATGGCAAAAAACGCGATCGAAAACAACCATAGTCCACGTTCACGTCGCCGCATCGCCACCGCAGTAATTAAGCAAGCAATCAAACAAGCGACGAACCCGCAAAACGCCTCGATCAGCGCATGCGCCTTGGGTTCGATATAGATGGTATTGAGCACCGCCGGACTGATATTACGGGCAATCACTACCGGCAATGCCATCAACAAGGCGACCCAAATACCAAGCCCTAGCTCAAGCGGCCTGCGACGCAGACGATACCCGGCTGCCATTTTTTTGATCACTAGTGGCGCATAACGGATTGTATTAATCAACATAAACCATACCGGATATACATACTTACTTACGTATGCTCTGTTCCCGCTTGGCAACGACCCACTAAGATTGAGCCGGTGTAAAACGCTGCGGCCAACGCCGCGCCATCCAGGTAAACAAGGTCGGCATCACGATCAAATTCAGCAGCGTTGAACTTAGCATACCACCGAGCAAAACGATCGCAAGAGGGCGCTCCAATTCTTTCCCTGTCGGATCACCAATAACGAGCGGAATGACTGCCAATGCAGCGGTAAAAGCAGTCATCAAAATTGGCAAGAGCCGGTCTGTCGCGCCCTGCAGGGCGACTTGAGCCATGTCTGTCAGCACTCCCTGGCGTGCCAGGAACTGAAGGCGGGAAATCAGCAACAGGCTATTGCGTGTGGCTATGCCGAATAATGCAATCATTCCGATCAAGGAGGAAACGTTGATTGTTTCTCCGGCGATAGCCAAGGCGAATACCCCGCCGATCAGCGCCAGCGGCAGATTCAGCAGGACCAGCAGCACCAGTGACCAGCGCCGGAAAGCCTGATACATGATGATTGCAATCAGCACCAGTGCTGCGGAGGATGAAATAAGCAGGGAGCGTAGAGCCCGCTGCTGCCCTTCATAGTCACCGCCCACTTCCAGCGAATAGCCCGGCGGCAATTTGACTTGCTGCTTGATCCGTTCCGTGGCGTCATTGACCACGCTGTTCAGATCGCGGCCCGAAATATTCCATTGCACCACGGCGCGGCGCGCTCCACTGTCGCGGTTAATCATATAGGGTTCTTTCACTCCGGCCAGTTGTGCGACCTCACGCAAGGGTACAGCGTTACCGCTCGGGCTGATCAGCGGCAATTCACCCATAACCTGCAAATTGCTGCGTGCGGCTTTATTCACGCGCAAAAAAATGTCGAAGGAGCGATCCTGCTCCAGCACGCGGGATACTGCGATCCCGTTCAAGGCCTGGCTCACTTGCGTCACCACGGCATCGGGTGTGAAACCATAAGCTGCAGCCGCCTCGCGCCTCACGCGGATATCCACACCCGGCACCATAATCATCGGCTCCATTTGCAAATCGACGATACCTGGCACCGTCTTGACCGCTGCATAAATCTGCTGCTGCTTTTGCTGCAGCACGCTAAAATCCTGGCCATAAATCTTGACCACGACTTGCGAGCGTACCCCGGAGAAAATTTCCGACATGCGGTGGCTGATGAATTGTGAAACATTGGCCGACATGCCGGGGATTTGCGCCAGTTTCTCGCGAATCGTGTGCATCACCCCGGCCACATTGTCCACGCCGGGTTTCAGGGTAATGTCAAACTCGCTGAAATTGACCGGCTGCGCATCCTCGTCCAGGCGCGAGCGCCCGGCACGCTGGGCAAAACTGGCGATTTCCGGCATGGCGCCGATGGAATCCTGAATCTGCCGGCCCACGCGCAGATTTTCCTCTAGCGAGGTGCCAGGCATCAAGGTCGTCGCCACCACCAGATTACCTTCGTGAAATGCCGGGATAAATGAACGGCCTAGCCCGGGCACCAGCAAGGCGGCACCCAGCAGCAAAATCAGAAACGCGCCCATGACGGGCACTGGGCGGCCAAGCCAGCGTGCCAGAAATACGCGATACCAGCGCAGCACGCGTTCCGAGACCGGGCTCAGATTGAATGATAGCTGGGTTTGGCCACGCCCCATCAGGTAATAGCACAACACCGGAACCAGCGTGATCGCCACCAGTAGCGAGCTGCCTATCGCGGTGATATAGGAAATCGCGAGCGGACGGAAAATGCGCCCTTCGATTCCATCGAGAAAAAATACCGGCATGAACGTGACGATGATGATAAACGTGGCAAACACCACCGAGTTGCGAATCTCGCGTGACCCCTCATAAACAATTTCCAGGGCAGGAAGAGGGTTTGCGGCTATCTTGTTCTCGCGCAAGCGGCGCAAGATATTTTCCACGTCGATAATTGCATCGTCGACCACCTCGCCGATGGCAAACACCAGGCCGCCAAGGGTCAACGCGTTGATGCTGGCATCGAACGCCCACAATACGAGAATGGCGGCAAGCAGCGAGGCAGGAATGGCAATCAGGCTAATGACAGTAGGCCGCCAACGAAACAGAAACAGCAACAGTACCAAGGCAACGATGATGGATGAATGGATCAATGCATCTTTTAAATTAGTGATCGAAGACTTGATAAAGTTTGCCTGCCGGAAGACATTGGGAATCAGCTGCACATCCTTTGGCAGGCTGGCGCCAAGTTGGGACAGTACTTTCTCGACGCGGTGCGTGGTGTCCAGCGTATCGGCTCCCCAAAGCTTGGACGCGGTGGCGATGATGGCCGGCCCGCCGTATATCTGGCCATCGCCGCGCTTGATCTCGCTGCCAAACTGGATATCCGCTACATCCGCGAGCCGTATCGCCTGGCCTTCGCGCATCGCCACCAGGGTGTTGCCCAGGTCCGGCAAGCTCCTGACGCGGCCGTTGGCACGCAGAAAATATTCCTCCTCGCTTGTCGGGTAAAGAAAGCCGCCGGCTGCCACGGAATTCGCGGCACGAACCGCCCGGCCAACCTCATCAATGGACACGCCGAATTTCCGCATGCGGATCGGATCCATCATCACCTGGTATTGCTTGACTCCACCGCCCACCACGACCAGCGATGCGACTCCGGGTTGAGCCAGAATGCGATTGCGGAAATCCCAGTCCACCAGCGCACGGAGCTCGAGATCGCGCGGCTGCCCGGACCAGTCCACCAGAGCGAACTTGAGCAGCCAGCTCACCGCCGAAGTCACCGGCATCAATTGCGGCGTCAGCGCGGCGGATGGCAACTGGCTTTGCGCCAACTGCAAGCGTTCCTGAATAATCTGCCGGGCACGATAGATGTCTACACCCCACTTGAACACAATGGTGATGCGCGACAGGCCAACCGAAGAATTGGAGCGAACGTGGTCGATAAACGGCGCCCCCTGCACCGACACTTCAATCGGCCGCGTCACCAGAGACTCGACATCCGCGGCGGAATAACCCGGCACCTCGGTCTGTATTTGTACTTGGGGTGGAGCGAATTCCGGAAACACATCAACCGCCATCCGCCCGGCAGCCACTATCGCAGCCACTGCAATCAACCCGTAAAGCAACAACACTGCCAGGCGGTTTTGCAAAGACCAGCGGATAATCCAGTCAAACATGCCGTTAACCTCTCTCAGTCGTCATGATGCCCACCCGCATGCGCATCCGGATTCGCCGACATGCGATAAAGCCCTTCCAGCATCATTTTCCCTTCAGTAACAACTGTCGCGCCGGCAGGAACGCCCGTAATGCGCAGCGCCTCAGCGGTCTCCGACAGGACGCTGACCGGTTGCCGCATATATTTGAGCGAGCTGCGCTTTACATACACGATCGGGCTTAACTGCTGGCTCAACACCGCATTGCGCGGCACCCATACCCCGAAAGAAGCCGGAAGATGCACGTTCAAATTCACCGATTGGCCCACCTCCAAATCCGGGAGCACCTGGCCCAGGGGCACCAGGAAGCGCGCCCGTTGGCCGCGGCTGTCGATTGCAGGCACGACCTGGCTAATGGTGCGGTGCAGGGTTTTGCGGCCGGACAACTGAATATCCACTGCCGTGCCGGGGCGCACCGCGGCCTGCTCGTCGAAATAAAGAAAGCCCTCGATCAGGTATGGCACGCTGGTCGTCACCATCCGCGCCACCGAGCGGCCCATCACCACGAAAGCTTTCATTGTCTTGTCGCCGGCATTGATTAACGTGCCTGGCTGAACCGACACCTCAGTCACATAGCCATCAGTGGGTGCAGGGAGAAGAATTTCCTCAACCACCTTGCCTTTGTCGACCAGGGCTTTGATCTGTGCATCGGTCATGCCCCACCAGCGCAGGTTTTCGCGTGCATCCTTGAGGTAATCGGGTAATCGCCCTTCTTCCCGTAGCACCTCCAGTTTTTCGTTGTTTTTCAGGAGCTGGAGATGGCCTTTTTGCGTCGCGATAAATTCCGGATTAAATATTGAAATCACCGGCTGGCTTTTTCTCACCAGATCGCCCGCCCGCACAAACACTCGCCGCACCTGGCCACTGACAAAGGCGTTGATATCAAGCACGGCTTTCGCATCCGGCACGACTTGACCATAGGTGTGCAGCACCGCCTGCTGATTGCCTGACTTTGCCTCGGCGAAGCTCAATATAGACTGATCATCTTTCATATTGCCCGGCAAACTCAGCTCGTGCGGCTCATTAACCCCCTGGGTTGCAGCCGAAAATTGCGAGGCATCGCCATGCCCCCAGGCGCAACTCGCGATGAGGCAAGCCACGATGCCGGCCACCTGGGTCCGCCATGGTTTAATGGGCATGCGTATTGCCCCCTTCGTTGAATTGGACCATCACCGGCATGCCTTCGACCAGAGGCAGCCGTTCCGGGTGGTTCGTCATGATCAGCCGCACCCGTTTGCGCTGGGTGACCGGGTTAACATAGGCGAATATGCTTGCCACCTTTGCCTTGACGGTCATGCGCCTGCCATCGGGTGTTGGCAGCAGAATTCCAGCAGCGCCGCCTGGCTTGATACGGGTTGCATCATCGAGCGGAATTTGCGCTTCGACATATACCACTTCCGGTTTGGCGATCGTAGCGACCGTGGTGCCGGTGGTGGTATAGACTCCGCTTTGCCCACCCGCATTGACGATCTGATCGTTGACTACATTCAGGCTGGCGAGATAGCCCGCAACCGGGGCCTTGAGCGCAATGAGCTTGAGCGGTTCCTTGGTTGCGTCCAGCCGTTTGATATCCGCTTCCGACATGCCACGCCAAGCCAGACTCATGCGCGCGTCAATCAGCTTCTCGTTGGTCGTCATGGAAAATGCCTCCACTGCGGCCAGATTTGTAATGAGGCCCAGGTAAGTGCGCTGCACGGTTTCAAGCTCTGCACTTTCCAGATCGCCCAGAATCTGATTTTGCGTCACGCGCTGGCCGACATAGAGATTTCTGAGATTGCGCAAGCGGGCATTGATCTTGACCACGATATTCACCACCTGGCGTGGGTCGATCACGATCATGGCCGGATAAAGCACAGGCGCCGCATGATCGTGATCATCGTGGCCGTCAGTCACGGCAGGCGCACTTGCGGCGCCGAAGACCGACGCATCGGAATGCGCCCAGGCGTTCAGCGTCCCGAATGCAATCAAAATAAAAAAAGAGAAGATGCGCCAACTCATGGTTAATACCGTAATGGAATCCAGGCAGGGCAATGCCATCACCTTGAGCAAGGGGTGTGCCATTTTCTTACCGGCTGATTTTGCAGGGAATTTATAGTGAATAGGCGTTTCTGTTTACGCCCGTGTTTCAAATTGGAATGCCAGTGGAACATCCTGCGCCGAAATTTGATGGTGGCTCAGTTGAAGAATATTCGCTAGGCATGGTGGCCTTCACTGGTCGCGTATTGTTTCTCGCTGGTGCGGGACCGGGCATCAAATATGCGGGGCAGGCGAGCTGTATCTCACACCCATGTACGCGCTGCTCATGATGCCATGACGCGGCTGGTCTGCAATGTCCGCGTGGCTTTTTTCAACGAGATCGCAATGGCCTGCCTGGCCGCTTTTTGCTTCGTCGCAGGATGGCGGCTGCCTATCGACCCTTCCTTTTCCCACTCATGAACCAGTGTCTTGATATTGCTGCTGATAGCTGCTTTGCTTGCCCCTTTCTTTAGCGGCATGGCATTTCTCCAGTCTGTGGAATTACATTGGATTGTGATAATGTCGCGGGCATGCCCCGTGTCTGGTTTGACGAGCATTCAGCGCTAATGACCTCACCTGAATTTGACATTGCAAGGGGTTCTGACGCCATCGGTCGTTGCCCCTGTTTGCTACTTCGCAGCCCATACACACCGTGCGCTCCCGCACATCCGGAAAAATATTTTTTGGGTGTTTGATTTTCGTAATTGACCTGGTCGAAAATCGCTTCACAACGGATGACAAGCCAGAAAATACGCTGTAACGTAATCGTCAGAGGCGTATTGTGTGTCACCCACGCTGTCGCCAACAATACAATCGGGACGTCATGCGTATCAATGCCAGAAAAATCTTCCTCGGCTTGCCTTTCCTCATCTGTGCAGGCCTTTTTGGGGTGTATCTGTTGCTCGGTTATTTTGCCGTTGATCCGCTGGCTAAACGCCTCCTGCCCTGGGTGGCGGAAAACCGGCTCGCCAGCCGTGCCAGCGTCGGCCGGGTGGATTTCGACCCCTTGCGTCTGGCCGTCACCATCGACGATTTTCGCCTGACCCAGCCCGGCGGCGCGCCTCTCGCCGGGTTCAAACGTCTGCACGTAGACCTCGAAGCCAGCGGCCTGCTGCGTTTCGCCTGGAAGTTGCGCGACATCCGCCTGACTGCGCCGCAAGCACGTTTCGACATTGCCCCGGGCGGCAAGCTCAACTGGGCGGATCTCATTGCCGCCGTCAACAAGGACAAGACCCCGCCGTCCGACACGCTAGCGCGCGTGCTGATCGAACACCTGCGGATCGAACAGGGTGACATCGAATACACTGACCGCAATCGCGCCATGCCTTTCAAAGCCAGTCTGCTGCCGCTTGATCTGAAACTCGACGGTCTCTCCACATTGCCGGAAGACCGTGGCAACTATTCGATAGCCGGCAGCCTGCCCGAGCAGGGCGGCACGCTCAAATGGCGCGGCAATGTGGGCCTGAACCCCATTGCCTCGCAGGGTGAAGTGGCGCTGGAGGGCGTAAAGCTCGCCAGCTTCATCCGTGTGGTCAAACACATCGAACTCCCGCTCGCGCCGACGGCGGGCGTGCTCAATACGCAGCTGACCTACAATTTCGCCATGGTCAAAGACCGGCCGCAGGCGGTACTGACGCAGATCGCGCTCAACCTCAAGGATTTTGCCGCCACGTTCACCAACGGCACCGCGCAACTGGGCGTACAGCAGTTCGCGGTGCACTTGCCGCGTCTCGACTTTGCCATGCAGCCGGGCACGCAGTTGCGTTTCAAGGGGCTCGGCATGCAGTTGAATGGCTTGGTTTTGAGCCAGCATGGCGAACCTTTGTTGAGCCTGCCGCAAGGCAACGTGAGCGGCATCGATTTTGACCTTGCAGCACGCCGCGCCGAGGTCGCTCGGGTCGCACTCGACGGCGGCGAAATCCATGCCCGCCGGAATGCAGAGGGCCTCATCGATTGGCAACAGGTGCTGGCGGCCCCGTCCAAATCCGCCCCGCCCGCACCATTCCCCGCCACCCCTGCCGGCGCCAGCGCGCCGTTCCTATTCAACATCGGCGCAGTGCGGATCCACGACTGGCAGGCACATTATCTCGATCAGCATTTCCGCCACTCGCTCAGCGCCGACGTGGCCGGATTCAATCTGGATTTCGCCGTCTCCAATGCCAGTGGCGGCGTAGTACTCAGCTCCATTAACAGCCGCGCCGGGCCTATCACGCTCAGTTCGGCACTGGATAGCAAGCCCGCCGCCATGCTGCAACAGGTGCGCATCGAAGACGGCGCGCTCGATCTGGCGAAGCAATCCGTCACGCTGCATGCCATCGTCGCCCGCGGCCTGCGCACTGAAGTCATCCATCAGGCCAACCAGCCGCTGGCCTGGCAAGTCATGTTCGAGCCGCTCAAAGCCAGCCCGAAACCAGCGGCAGCGCGCGTTGAGACAGCCAGCGCTGAAAAACCCGCCTGGACACTGGCTCTGCAGCGAGCCGCGCTGGAAGACGCCGCACTGCACTTCGAAGATCGGGCCAAGGGCAGGCCAGTCGTGCTGGATATCGAACATGCCGCAGTGGTGGCACGCGACGTGTCGCTCGATCTGGCCAAAGCCATCCCGGTCAAGGCGGCTTTCCAGGTGAAACAGGGTGGACGGTTTGACGCGCAAGGCACGCTCGCGCCCGAACCGCTGAAAGGCGACTTCAAACTCAAACTCACTGCGCTGTCACTGAAGCCGTTTGCGCTCTATATCAACCGCATTGCGCGGCTTAATCTCAATGACGGCAGCGCCAGTACCGGCGGCACGCTCAGGCTGCTGCCGGGCAAGGTGCTGGCGATGAAATACACGGGCGGCTTCGCGCTCGATCGGCTGGACATCACCGAAGAACAAGGCGGGGCCAAATTTCTCGGCTGGCAGCGCCTGTCCAGCAACGACCTGGCCATCAGACTCGCGCCCGGCAACCTGCATATCGGCACGTTGCATGCGGTGAAGCCGTATGGAAAAATCATCATTTTCCCCGACAAAACGCTTAATGTGACGCGCATGATGCGCAGCGCGGCACCGCCACCCGCCACGTCCGCGCCATCTGCGGCGCAGGCACCCGCCGCACCACACGTCGAGCCGGTTGCAGCGGTGCCTGTCCAGCCGGTCAAAGATACCTTCCCGGTCAGTATCGAACGCGTGCGCATCGACAACGCCGACCTGGAATTTGCCGATCTCTCGCTCACACCGCAGTTTGGTACCAACATCAATTCGCTCAGCGGTGTCATCAACGGTCTCTCCACCAATCCGGCCACGGTGTCGCAGGTGGAACTGGACGGCAAGGTGGACGACTATGGCTTGGCGCGCATTCGTGGCTCGCTGCAGCCGTTTCACGCCACCGATTTCACCGATCTGAAGCTGACTTTCCGCAATCTGGAAATGAACCGCCTGACGCCGTATTCGGGCAAATTTGCCGGGCGCAAAATCGAATCCGGCAAGCTCTCTGTCGACCTCGAATACAAGATCAAAAATCGCCAGCTGACGGGTGAAAACCAGTTTATTGTGAACAAACTGCGCCTGGGCGAGCGCGTCGACAGCCCGGACGCGATGAAACTGCCGCTGGATCTGGCCATCGCCCTGCTGGAAGACAGCAACGGCGTCATCGACCTCAATCTGCCAGTGTCCGGCAGCCTCGACGATCCACAATTCAGCTATGGCCGCATCGTCTGGAAAGCCATCGTCAACGTGCTCACCAAGCTGGTCACCGCGCCGTTTCGCGCGCTCGGCAGCCTGCTCGGCATCAGCTCCGACAAATTGCAGGCGGTGGCATTCGACGCCGGCAGCGCAGCACTGGCACCACCTGAACTGGAAAAACTCAAAGCCGTGGCGCAGGCCATGAGCAAACGTCCGGCGCTGACGCTGACCGTGGAACCCAGCTACGCCAGCACCGCCGACACCCGCGCCATCGAAGAACAATGGATACGTCGCGACGTGGCGCAAGGCATGCGACTGAAACTGGCTCCTGACGAAACGCCAGGCCCGGTGGATATAACCAATCCCAAGGCGCAGCAGGCGGTGCTGGTGCTGGCGAAATCGCGCCTGAAACCCGATCTGTTCAAACGCATCAAGACCGAGTTCAGCCAGACAAAACCTGACGGGCGCACACTGTATGCTGCGCTGCTGGAGCAGCTCACGCTGCAAATTCCGGTGACGGAGGACGAGCTGCTGCGCTTGGCGCAGCAGCGTGGTGACGCCATACGGCAAACGCTGCTGGCTAATGGCGTGGCGGCTGACCACCTGAGCGTAGCGCCGCCGGTACAGGGTACGCTGTCGGATCAGGCCATCAACACCAAAATGAGCCTGGGCGCCAAGCTGGCCGGGGCGCCCGGCGCGACGCCGGCCGATCATGCCGGTCCGGCGGTTCAGCCAAAATAACAGGCGCGATGGTTAATTTCCAATGGAGACATAAGCATGGCCCTTGAGGTTATCGGAGCAGGCTTTGGGCGCACCGGCACGTTGTCGGCCTATACGGCGCTCAAGCAACCGGATTTTCCGTGCTATCACATGTTCAAGGTGCTGGAGAACAAGGAAAACAAATCGCACCTGGATTTTTGGCGCAGGCCGCCAACACTACGCCGGGCACGCAGCACGACTGGACACAGGTATTTTCGAAATACACTGCAGCAGTGGACAATCCAGCGTGTTGTATATGCCGTGAACTGCTGGTTGAAACGTGCCATTTCCGGACAATCATCACGGAAATGGCATCGTTCAGGGCTTTCTGGACTTCCTGAAGACGTGAATCCATAATCGTCCAACGGCTAAGGCCCATCATGGCTGAATTGGGGACTGTATATGGATCGCAAGCAACATTGGGAACAGGTTTATTCCACAAAAGCATCTGACTCGGTTAGCTGGTTTCAGGAACACGCAGAGCTATCACTGCGGCTGATTCACAATACCGGGCTCGGCAAGGACGCGGCTATTATCGATGTGGGCGGCGGAGCTTCTACCCTGGTGAATGACCTTGTGGCGGAAAGCTATTCCGACCTGACGGTGCTTGACCTTTCGCCATCAGCGATTTCTGTTGCCAAGCAGCATTTAGGAAAACATGCCGAAGCTGTGGATTGGATGGTAGGCGACATTACCCTTGCAAAATTTCCAGTTCACCGATTCGATATTTGGCATGATCGAGCAGTGTTCCATTTTTTGACCAATCCGAATGACCGCCATGCTTATGTGGAACGGGTCATGCGCTCAGTTCGTCCGGGAGGGCATGTGATCATTGCCACCTTTGCCGAAGATGGCCCGGAAAAATGCAGTGGCCTTCCGGTGATCCGGTATCGACCTGAATCGCTGCACGCTGAATTTGGAGACGCTTTCCTGCTGGTTGAGCATAAGAAGGAAGTTCACCACACGCCTTCCGGTTCAAATCAGCAGTTCGTCTATTGCTACTGCCGCAAGGGCAGCAACTAATCCCCTTGTGCTTGTGGAGGATCCAATGACTGGAATGGGTGGATCTTAGACCTCCATCGGCCGGCAGAAACGTGCCATAAGCGGCCAGATGGACTACAAAAATGACAGGCCGAAATATGCGAAACCGAGGCCATTCAGCGAGAAAATCTTGAGAAAGAATACTTCTTTTGGGTAGCCTGACAAATAATTTCTTTGCTTTAATTCTATAGATTATACGAACCAGAGGATGCATTATATCTAGACTTGACCCCGGATGTTTCTGAAATAATCCGCCCGGCACTTACCATGAAAAACATTCGTGTCATAACCGATATTCATGGTATAAAACCATCATGATTATACGTTCAGCCCAAATAGAAGCGATTCAAGCCGCCCTTACACGAAGCCGGATTGTGACGTTGATCGGCCCGCGCCAATGCGGGAAGACAACTCTTGCACGTTTTTTTCTTTCGGAAGAGTCTGCCAACTATTTCGATCTGGAGGATCCCGTCAGCCTGACCCGCCTCTCTGAGCCGATGACGGCGCTGGGTGCACTGAAGGGTTTGGTGGTGATTGATGAGGTGCAGCGCCGCCCCGATCTGTTTCCGGTGCTCAGGGTGCTGGCGGACCGCAAGAAGTTTGAAGGCAGATTCCTTATTCTCGGCAGTGCATCCGGCGATCTGCTCCGGCAGTCGTCCGAGACACTGGCTGGCCGGATGGAAACCCTGACGCTCCGCGGTTTCAGCCTGGGCGAGTTGGGCAATCCATCCCCGGAGCGGCACTGGTTGCGCGGGGGGTTCCCCTTGTCTTATCTGGCGGCCAGCGAGGCCGGCAGCACTGCCTGGCGCAAGAATTTTATCCAGACGCTGCTGGAGCGTGATTTGCCGCAATGGGGGGTGCGCACCCCGTCGGCTGCCTTGTGGCGGTTCTGGTCCATGCTCGCTCATTACCACGGGCAGATATGGAACGCGGCAGAACCAGCCCGCGCCCTGGGTGTCAGCGAATCTACAACCCGCCGCTATCTTGATCTGTTGACAGATGCCTTTATGGTACGTCAGTTACAGCCTTGGCATGCCAACGTACGCAAACGGCAGGTCAAGGCGCCCAAGATTTATGTCCGTGATTCCGGTCTGTTGCACCAGCTTCTTGGTATACGAACCGATCGGGACTTGATGACCCATCCCAAGATCGGCGCATCCTGGGAGGGATATGTGATTGAAGAGGTGCTGGCCGCCATTCAACCCGATGAGGCGTATTTCTGGGCAACGCATCAGGGCGCCGAGATTGACCTGGTTCTGCGCAAGAACGGACGCATGTTCGGCGTCGAATGTAAACGAACCGACGCGCCCAGGATGACTCCCTCCATGCGCATCGCCCTTGACGACTTGCAGCTTGAAAGTATCGCGGTGGTCTATCCGGGGACGAAGCGGTTTTCCATTGCGCCCTCCGTCGAGGCCGTACCCTTGCACGATGTGTGGCAGAACGGTATCTGATGGATTTCCTCATCGCCGACACCTTCACCGGCAGCCTCGCCAAACTCACCGGCGAGGAGTAGAAAGCCGTCAAGACCACGGCATTCGACCTGCAATTGAATCCGGGCAATCCAGGCATGAGTTTGTCCACGGGCTTCATGGTTGGGTGCCTCTGGTCATTCTACGGACGCCGTACCGGGCTTCAGCAGATGTAACGTATCGGCATGAGTTTCCGCAAGCTCGATAGCTACTCTTTATTTCGATATCCGCCTGATCAAACAGGCGCACCCGTCGCGACGGCGCGGGCGTGGCTGTCTTCCGTGTCTTGTACTGCCTGTGCCGCATTCCACTGCGGCGCTACCCAGCCGCTCAAATTGCTCAGCGCCAGTTCGCCCAGCGCGGCGATCCACTCCGGGCGTTCGTTGAGTGCCGGGATGTAGTGGAATTCTCCACCACCTGCGGCGAGAAATGTCTGTTTGCCTTCCATGGCGATTTCTTCCAGGGTTTCCAGACAGTCGGCGACGAAGCCGGGGCATACCACGTCCACGCGTTTTGTCCTGGCACGGCCGAGTGCTTCGAGGGTGGCGACGGTGTAGGGTTTGATCCACTCGGCGCGGCCGAAGCGCGACTGGAAGGTGAGCTGATACTGGGTTTTGGAGAGCCCGAGCGCTTCGGCCAGCAGGCGTGCGGTTTTCTGGCATTCGCAATGGTAGGGGTCGCCTTTGTCCAGCGTGTAGCGCGGCACGCCGTGGAAGCTCATCACCAGCATTTCGGGACGGCCGTTGCGCATCCAGTATTCGTGCACATTGGCAGCCAGTGCGGCGATGTAGCCGGGGTCGTCGTGATAATGGCGGAGCGTGCGCAGCGCCGGCTGATTGCGTTTGGTTTCCAGAATCTGATACACCGCATCGAGCGCGGTGGCGGTGCTGCTGGCGGCATATTGCGGGTACATCGGCAGTGCCAGGATGCGGTCGCAGCCTTGCTCGCTGAGCCTGGTCATGGCGCTGGCCACCGATGGGTTGCCGTAACGCATGGCGTAATCCACCACAAAGGGCGATTTAATGCGTTCGCCCAGCCAGCCCTTGAGCAGCTTGGCCTGTTTCTCGGTGTGAAAGCGTAGCGGCGAACCTTCGCTGGTCCAGATGCTGGCGTATTTGTGGGCGGATTTTTTCGGGCGCGTGTTGAGGATCACACCATTCAGGATCAGCCACCAGATGGCGCGCGGGATTTCCACCACGCGCGGGTCGGACAGGAATTCCTTCAGGTAGGGCCTGAGTGCCTGTTTGGTCGGGGCATCCGGTGTGCCCAGGTTGATCAGCAGGATGCCGGTTTTGGCAACATTGCCATGGGTGTGGGCAGGTTCGGTCAGGTAACGCGACATGGCGGGTTTGGGTTTCTCAAATTTTTGTAACGGTAGCGCCGGCTATCAATGAAACGACAACGCGCTGGAGAGCAGCTTGGCGGTGATGTCCACAATCGGGATGATGTGCTCGTAGGCCATGCGGGTGGGGCCGACCACGCCCAGCGTACCGACGATTTCACCGTTGACTTTATAGGGGGCGGTGACCACGCTGCAGCCGTCCAGAGGGTCTACTTCGGATTCGCCGCCGATGAAAATCTGCACCCCGTGCGCGCGCTGGCTGATGTCCAGCAACTGCATCAGCGAGGTTTTTTGTTCGAACATGTCGAACAGTTTGCGCAGCCGTTCCATGTTGGAGGACAGCTCGTTGACCTTGAGCAGGTTGTGCCCGCCGGACATGACCAGATCGTCGCGATTGGGTGCGAGGGCCGCGCTGCCGGCCGTGAGTGCCAGATTCATCAGGCCGTTGATGTCCTGATGCAGTTGCTGCAGCTCGTCCTGCATCAGGCGGCGCACGTCGGCAAATGTTTTGCCGGCGTAATTCTGGTTGAGGAAATTGGCGGCGCGGGTGAGTTCCGACGGGGTGTAGGCGCGGTCTGTGAGGAGTACGCGGTTCTGCACTTCGCCTTCCGCGGTGATGATAATGAGCAGGATGCGCTTTTCCGACAGATTGATAAATTCAAGCTGACGGAATGCTGTGCTGCGCCGTCCCGGAACCAACACCACACCGGCGAAACGGGTCAGGTCGGACAACAGCTGGGAGGCGTTCGCGGCCAGCCGCTGCGGATCGTCCGCGTGCAGCTGTTCTTCCAACTGGCTCATTTCCTTGCTGTTGAGGGGCTGGATGGTGAGCAGGGAATCCACGAAAAAACGGTAACCCAACGCTGTCGGGACACGCCCTGCCGAGGTGTGCGGGCTGGTCACCAGGCCCATGTCCTCCAGATCGGCCATCACGTTGCGGATGGAAGCGGGACTTAAATCCAGCGCGGAATACTTGGACAGCGTGCGTGAACCTACCGGCTGACCTTCCGCAACATAGCGTTCGACCAGGGTTTTGAGCAGAATTTGGGCGCGTTCAGTGAGCATGATTGGCGATTGTACAAGGGAGCCCCGGATAATTCATCATTTGATCAGATACATGGTGCAAAAAAATCTGAATTCAATTCCATTTTCACTGTCTCCCAGCAGTTGAGTCATTTTTTCTGTATTAACCTAAAAAAGCAGTTGGTCCACGAAAAACACAAAAAGCACGAAATGGGGTAGGCAGGGATTTCGCCGTAAGGCGAAAGCTCGCAAAATACTCAAAGAGATAACAAGCTGCAAGCCATCACTCAAAGAATGAATGATATTAATCAATGTCGTATATTGATTTATTTCGTGTCTTTCGTGGATAAATCACCGTTTTTAAGATTAACGGCTTGAGCGTGCATTACATTAGACAAAGCAAAATCAAAACGGAGTGCTACCATCCTGAATCTGAAATTTGCGCCGCAGACAGTATTGAAATCCAACTCCCATTATTGAACGCGATCAACGGAAAATAATCTGTGAACACGCTCGCTCAGCCCCCATTCTCTTCCCAACTACCCGCCACGCAGCATCATCGACGCCGTTTCCGCGGTGTCCTGGCAGTGGCTGTGCTGGCAATCATTGTCGGTTTACTGGTATGGGGAGCGAAGCACAACAGTAGCGCGCCGCACGGTGCCTCGGATAAAAAGCGCGGCGCCAGCGGCCCGACACCGGTGACCGCCGCCATGGCTCGCGTGCGGCCGGTTCCGGTATGGCTCACTGCACTCGGTACGGTCACGCCGCGCAGCTATGTGAACGTGATGCCGCGCGTCACCGGCTTGCTGCAAAGCGTGCATTATCGTGAAGGGCAGATGGTCAAGGCAGGGCAATTGCTCGCACAGATCGATCCGCGGCCATTCCAGATCGCCGTGGAGCAGGCACAAGGGGTCGTCATGCGCGACCAGGCGCAGCTCGACGGCGCCAGGCTGGACCTGACCCGCTATCAAACCCTGCAGGCGCAGGATTCGATTGCCCACCAGCAGGTGGATGACCAGAAAGCGCTGGTGGCGCAATACACGGCGACCCTGGCTGCGGATCGCGCAGCACTGGATAACGCCAGGCTGCAACTCAGCTATACCCGTATCGTTGCGCCGGTCTCCGGCCTGGCCGGGCTGCGCCCGGTGGATGCCGGCAACATGGTCAACACCAGCGGCGCCATTGGTGTCAGCGCGCAAACGGCCAGCGGTACTGCGACGAGCGCCAACACCACGCCCATCGTTACCCTGGCGCAGGTGCAGCCGGTGACGGTGACTTTTGCCATCCCGCAGCAACAAGTTGCTCCGGTGCTGCAGCACTTGCACGCGGGCAAGACCCCGCTGGTGGAAGCCTGGGATGCGCGTAACAGCACGCGCCTCGCCAGCGGCAAGCTGCTGGCTGCCGACAACCAGATCAGTACCACGACCGGCACGCTCAATCTCAAGGCCGAATTCGCCAACCGGCAACTGACGCTGTATCCCAACCAGTTCGTCAACGTGCGGCTGCGCGTGGCCACCCTCGATAACGCGGTGGTCGTGCCTTCATCCGCGGTGGCGGTGGGGGCGCCCGGCACCTTTGTGTATGTGATCGGCACGGATAACAAAGTGGCGGTGCGCAAAATCACGCCTGGCGTCAGCGATGCCGGGCTGACCGTGATTACCTCCGGTCTGCAGGCCGGTGAAAAAGTCGTGACCGATGGGCTGGACCGGTTGCGTGCGGGGGCCGCCGTGCGGATCGTGACGGCGCAGGCCGCAAGCAATGCAGGTCAGGGCAAGGGCAAGCACGGTGCCGGCCAGCGAGGTGCGGGCCAGGGTAAGGCGCCGTGAGCATGCCGCCGGTTGACGACCCGCTGCCGGGAGCGGCGGAGGCTGAGCGCCCGAGCACGTCGCGGCTATTTATTCTGCGGCCGATCGCCACCACGCTGCTGATGCTGGCAGTGCTGGTGGCCGGGTTTGTCGGCTACCGGCTGTTGCCGCAGGCGGCGCTGCCCGAAGTGGATTACCCCACCATCCAGGTCACCACGCTCTATCCCGGTGCCAGCCCGGATGTGATGACTTCCTCGGTCACTGCGCCGCTCGAACGCCAGTTCGGCCAGATGCCGGGTCTTGCGCAGATGTGGTCGGTCAGTTCCGGGGGCGCTTCCGTCATCACCCTGCGCTTCGATTTGTTGCTGCCGCTGGACGTGGCCGAGCAGGAGGTGCAGGCATCGATGAATGCAGCGGGCAGTTTTCTGCCCAGCGATCTGCCGTCGCCGCCGGTATACGCCAAGGTCAATCCGGCCGACGCGCCAGTCATCACATTGGGCGTAACCTCGGCCACCTTGCCGCTCACCCAGTTGTACGATCTGGCCGATACGCGCGTGTCGCAAAAACTGTCGCAAGTACCGGGGGTAGGTATGGTCACCTTGTCCGGCGGACACAAGCCGGCGGTGCGCGTCACCGTCAACGCGCGCGCGCTGGCCGCGCTGGGTTTGAGTCTGGACAACATCCGCACCGCGATTACCGGCGCCAACGTCAACGCGCCGAAAGGCAGCATCGACGGGCCGCAGCGTTCGTTTACCATCGACGCCAACGATCAGTTGCAGTCGCCCGAAGCCTATCGCGACATGATCATTGCCTATAAGAGCGGCGCACCGGTGCGCCTGGGTGATGTGGCCACGGTGGATGAGGCGCCCGAAAACGCCTGGCAGGCCGCGTGGGTAAACGGCAAGCCCGGGCTGGTGCTGAATGTGCAACGGCAGCCCGGCGCCAATGTGATTCAGGTGGTCGATCGCATTCACGAGCTGCTGCCGGATTTGCAAAAAAGCCTGCCGGGCGCCGCGCAACTGACCGTGCTGTCCGATCGTACCGTGACCATACGCGCGGCAATTGCCGATGTGCAATTCGAGCTGCTGCTGGCGGTGGGGCTGGTGGTGGCGGTGATTTTTGTTTTCCTGCGTAACGCGCGCGCCACTTTCATACCTGCCACTGCAGTGCCGCTGGCGTTGATAGGTACCTTCGGCGTGATGTATCTGGCGGGCTATTCCATCAACACGCTGACCCTGATGGCGCTGACCATCGCCACCGGTTTTGTGGTGGATGACGCGATTGTGATGATCGAGAACATCGCGCGTTATATCGAGGCTGGCGAGCCGCCGCTGCAAGCCGCCCTCAAGGGTGCGGGCCAGATCGGCTTCACCATCATCTCGCTGACCTTCTCGCTGATCGCCGTGCTGATCCCGCTGTTGTTCATGGGTGATGTGGTAGGGCGGCTGTTCCGCGAATTTGCCGTCACGCTGGCGGTGGCCATCGTGATTTCCGCTGCGGTGTCGCTGACCTTCACGCCGATGCTCAGCGCGCGCATGCTGCGCCATATCCCGGAGGAAAAACAGGGGCGTTTTTCCCGCGCCAGCGGACGCGCCTTCGAGCGCCTGGCAGACAGCTATTCGCGTGCCCTGGTGTGGGTGCTGCGCCATCAGCCTGCGGTGCTGGCAGTGGCGCTGCTCACCCTGCTGGTGACGGTGGCGTTGTATGTAGTGATCCCCAAGGGATTTTTTCCAGTGCAGGATACCGGACTGATACAGGGCACCACGGTGGCTGCGCAGGACGTTTCATTCAGCGCGATGGGACGGCGCCAGGCGGCGCTGGTGGAAGTGCTGGCGCAAGACCCGGCGGTGCAGAGCATCTCCTCCATCGTCGGCATTGACGGTACCAACACCACCCTCAACAACGGACGCCTGCTGATCAGCCTCAAGCCGCTGAATCAACGCGCCGAGCGCGTCGGACCGATCATCGCCGGTTTGCAGCGCCGTGCGGCACAGGTAGGCGGCATCGAGTTATTCATGCAGCCGGTGCAGGACCTGACCATCGACGATCTGGTCAGTCGTTATCCCTACCAGTTCAGCCTCTCTGCCAGCAGTGCCGGACAGCTTGCGCAATCCATCCATAGCCTGATGGAACGATTGCGCGAACTGCCGCAATTGGCCGGCGTGACCAGCGACCTGCAAGACCAGGGCTTGCAAGCCTACGTGGATATCGACCGCGATGCGGCCGCGCGCCTGGGTATCACCATGAGCGCCATCGACAGCGCGCTCTACAGCGCCTTCGGCCAGCGTCTGGTATCCACCATCTTCACCCAGTCGGCGCAATACCGCGTGGTGCTGGGGGCCGCCTCCACCGAGGCGTCCGGACTGGCCGCATTCAACAACATTTATCTCGCCACCAGCGGCGGACAAACGGTGCCTTTGACGGCGATTGCCCATATCGAGCAGCGCACCACGGCGCTGGCCATCGACCATCTTGGTCAGTTCCCGGCCGCGCTGGTGTCGTTCCAGCCTGCGCCGGGGGTATCCCTGGGCGCCGCGGTGAGCGCCATTCAGGATGCGGCACAGCAGGCCGGACTGCCGGCTTCGGTAGCCATCAGTTTCCAGGGTGCAGCGGCAGCCTTCCAGGCCGCGTTGTCCAACCAGTTGTGGCTGCTACTGGCGGCAGTGGCCACCATGTACATCGTGCTGGGCGTGCTGTATGAAAGTTACATCCACCCCATCACCATTCTGTCCACGCTGCCGTCGGCAGGTATTGGTGCCTTGCTGGCGTTGATGTTCAGCGGCCACAACCTGACCGTGATCGCCATCATCGGCATTATTCTGCTGATCGGCATCGTGCAGAAAAACGCCATTTTGATGGTGGATTTTGCCCTCGAGGCGCAGCGCCGCCAGGGATTGAATGCGCCGGACGCGATCCTGCAGGCGGCACGCTTGCGCCTGCGGCCGATCCTGATGACGACATTTGCCGCGCTGTTCGGTGCGATACCGCTGGTGGTGGGTGGCGGCATGGGCGCCGAACTGCGCCAGCCGCTGGGCATCACGCTGGTGGGCGGGCTGCTGCTGTCGCAATTGCTGACCTTGTTCACCACGCCGGTGATTTATCTGGCCTTCGACCGGCTGGCGACGCGCTGGGAGAATTGGCGCATACGCCGTTTCGGTAGTGGCGAAGGCATAGCGCAGAGCGAGAGCGAAGGGTGAATCTCTCCGCTGCCTTTATTCGGCGCCCGGTCGGCACTACGCTGCTGGCATTGGCGGTGCTGCTGGCCGGCATTATTGCGTTTCGTCTGTTGCCGGTGGCGCCACTGCCGCAGGTGGATTTCCCCACCATCATGGTGCAGGCCAATATGGCAGGCGCCAGCCCGGATGTCATGGCGGCCACCGTGGCCACACCGCTGGAGCGCTCGCTGGGGCGCATTTCCGGGATTACCCAGATGACCTCGTCGAGCTCGCTCGGTTCTACCCGCGTCATCCTGCAGTTTGCCTTGTCGAAGAATATCAACACCGCAGCGCGCGAAGTGCAGGCCGCGCTCAACGCCGCGCGTACGCTGCTGCCCACCGGGCTCACCGGCAATCCGACGTATCGCAAGGTGAACCCGGCGGACGCACCGATCATGATCATCTCGCTCACCTCGGCCAGCCTGACGCGCGGGCAGATGTACGACGCCGCCTCGACCCTGCTGGGGCAGAAGATTTCGCAACTGTCCGGCATCGGCCAGGTGACGGTGGGCGGTTCGGCATTGCCGGCGGTGCGCGTGGAACTGGATGTCCCGCAACTCAACGGCATGGGCGTGTCGCTGGAGCAGGTGCGTCAGGCAATCGCGACTGCCAATGTGAATGCGCCCAAGGGTGTCGTGGAAAACAATGAGCAGCGCTGGCAGATCGGTACCAATGATCAGCTGTCCACGGTGGAGCAATATCAGCGCGTGATCGTCGCCTATAAAAACGGTGCGCCAGTCGCTCTGAATCAGGTTGCCAGCGTCTACGAAGGTACACAAAACGCGCGCAACATGGGTCTGTCCAACGGCCAGCCCTCGGTGCAGATCATCATTTTCCGCCAGCCCGGCGCCAACATCATCGATACGGTGGAAGGCGTGAAAGCGGCGCTGCCCGGACTGGAAGCAGCGATCCCGGCTGCCATCAAGGTGCGCATCATGTCGGACCGCACCGTGACGATTCGCGCTTCCTTGAAAGAAGTCGAGAACACGCTGTTCCTGTCGGTGCTGCTGGTGGTGGGTGTGGTCTGGCTGTTTCTGCGCGACTGGCGCGCCACGCTGATCCCCAGCATTGCCGTGCCGTTGTCGCTGATCGGCACCTTCGCGGCGATGTGGCTGCTGGATTACAGTCTGGACAACCTGTCGCTGATGGCGCTGATCGTGGCGACCGGCTTTGTCGTCGATGATGCCATTGTGGTGCTGGAAAACATCATGCGTCATGTCGAAGCCGGCATGCGCCCGATGGAGGCTTCCTTGCTGGGCGCGAAGGAAATGGGCTTCACCGTGTTGTCGATGAGCCTGTCGCTGGTCGCCGTGTTCATTCCGGTGCTGTTCATGGGCGGCATTATCGGCCGGCTGTTTCACGAATTCGCCGTCACCCTCACTATCGCCATCGCCATTTCGCTGCTGGTGTCGCTGACGGTGACGCCGATGCTGGCAGCGCGCTGGCTGCGCCCGCATGTACCGCCCGCTGAAGGGCAGGCGCCGCAGCATTCGATATTGGCGCGCGGCTGGGACGCTGTGGTGCGCGGCTACGCGCGCAGCCTGGATGGCGCACTGGCCCACCCCGGGCTGATGCTGCTGGTGTTTTTTGCCACCATCGCACTCAATGTCTATCTGTATGCGATCGTGCCCAAGGGGTTTTTTCCGACCCAGGATACGGGCCTGCTGGTGGGCAATGTGCAAGCCGATCAGTCGGTGTCGTTCCAGGACATGAGTACCAAACTCACGCGCATCGTCGCCATCGTGCGCAAAAACCCGGGCGTGGAGAACGTCGTGGCGTTTACCGGCGGCGGCTCGACCAATAGCGCCTTCATGTTCATGACGCTCAAGCCCGAAAGCCAGCGTGCGGGCGTGATGACCATCATGCAGCAATTGCGCAAGGCTCTGTCGCGAGTCCCCGGTGCGCGTGTATTGATGTTTCCGGTGCAGGATATCCGGGCCGGCGGGCGACCCGCAACGGCATTGTATGAATACACCCTGCAGGCCAGCGACCTGGATGCGCTGCGTTTATGGGAGCCGAGAGTTCTTGCGGCGTTCCGCGGGATACCGGGGCTCAGCGACGTCGATACCGATCAGCAAAGCAGCGGGCTGCAACTGAAACTGGTCATCGACCGGGCTGCGGCGGCACGTTACGGGGTACCGGTGAGCCTGATCGACCAGACGCTGAACGATGCCTTCGGCCAGCGTCTGGTGTCGACTATTTACGCACCGCTGAACCAGTATCGCGTGGTGATGGAAGCCGCGCCCCAGTACCAGCAACAGCAGTCGGCGCTGGACGATATCTATGTGATCAGCGCCAGCGGCCAGCGCGTGCCGCTGTCCGCATTGGCCCACTATGAACTCGGCAATACGCCGCTGACGGTCAACCACCAGGGCCTGTTCGCCGCCTCGACCATTTCGTTCAATCTCGGCAAGGGCGTATCGCTGTCGCAGGCGCAGGCCGAGATCGACCAGACCATGGCGGAAATCGGCTTGCCCAGCGAAGTCCATGGAGGGTTCCAGGGTACCGCGCAGCTCTTCTCCGACACCCTGAAAAACCAGCCGCTGTACCTGATGGCTGCGGTGCTGGCCATCTATATCGTGCTGGGCGTGTTGTACGAAAGCACCATCCATCCGCTGACCATTTTGTCCACCTTGCCGTCGGCCGGTGTGGGCGCGGTGCTGGCCTTGATGCTGGCCGGTTCCGAGTTCAGTATCATTGCGCTGATCGGGGTGTTCCTGCTGATCGGCATCGTCAAGAAAAACGCCATTTTAATGATCGACTTTGCCCTGCAGGCCGAGCGCGAACTAGGCCTGGGGCCGCGTGAAGCCATCCGCCTGGCGGCCACCATGCGCCTGCGCCCGATCCTGATGACGACGCTGGCGGCGCTGTTTACCGCGCTGCCGCTGGCGTTTATCACCGGCAACGGCGCAGAGTTGCGCCAGCCGCTGGGCATCTCGATTGCCGGCGGGCTGATTTTCAGCCAGTTGCTCACCCTCTACACGACGCCGGTGATTTATCTGGAACTCGACCGCCTGCGTCTGTGGAGCCAGAGCCGCTGGCAGCGGGTCTTTCCCCGTGCCTTACCTACTTGAATGCTGATCATGACTATGCATCCTGCCGATTTTTTTCGCCCAGCCAATCCGCGCCGCCTGGTGCTGGCGACGCTGCTGTGTATGGGTTTGGCCGCGTGCAGCACCACGCCGCCGGAGCCGCCGGTCAAGCTCAACGTGCCGGCAGCCTTTGCCGAAGATCGAGGCTGGATGCCGGCTAATCCGCAGGATGCCGCGCCGCGCGGTGCATGGTGGCGGGTATACAACGACCCGGTGCTCGATCAGTTGGAACAACAGGTAGCGCAAGCCAACCAGAGTCTGCAGGCAGCGCTGGCCGCCTATGACCAGGCCACGGCGCTGACCGCCGTCAGCCGTGCGCAGTTTTACCCGACAGTGGGCGCCAACGCAGCAGCCAGCCGTTCGAAAAGCGGCACCATTAACGCATCAGGGCAAAGCAATTCGCAATCGGTGCCGAGCAATATTTATAGCGCAGGCCTGACGGCAAGCTGGGTGCCCGATCTGTGGGGTCAGGTACGTCAGCAAGTCGCCGCCAGCGAAGCATCGGCGCAGGCCAGCGCCGCCACGCTGCAATCCACCCAGCTTTCCCTACAAGCCACGCTGGCGCAAACCTATCTGCAATTGCGCGTGACCGACGCGCAAATCCGCCTGGCCGGGCAAACCGTAGCGGCTTATCAAAAGGCCTTGCAACTGACTGAAAACCGCTATCGCGCCGGGGTGGTGTCCGCGGCTGATGTGGCGCTGGCGCGCACCCAGTTGCTGGGCGCTCAGGTGACCTACACCGATCTGGGCGTGACGCGCGCCCAGCAGCAGCATGCGATTGCCGTGCTGGTTGGGGTACCGCCCAGCCAGTTCAATCTGATGGCAGTGGAGATGAGTCCCGCAGTGCCCGAGATTCCGGCCGGTGTGCCGGCGCAGCTGTTGCAACGCCGTCCCGATCTGGCGGCAGCAGAGCGCAAAGTGGCGCAGGCCAATGCCCAGATCGGCGTGGCGCAGACCGCGTGGTTTCCGTCATTGACGCTGTCGGCACAGACCGGCAGCCGGGTGTCGCATCTGGCGGATTTGTTCAGCGCGCCCAGCCTGTTCTGGTCGCTTGGCCCCACGCTTGCGGTCACGCTTTTCGACGCCGGTGCGCGCAGCGCGCAAGTCGCCAGTGCCGAGGCCGGTTACCGGCAGACGGTCGCCACTTACCGCCAGACCGTGCTTACCGCCTTCCAGCAAGCCGAAGACAACTTGGCCGCGCAACGCATCCTGACCGACGAAGCGGCGCTACAGCGACAGACCGTACAAGCCGCCGAAACCTCGCTGCGTTTTGCGGAAAACCAGTACAAGGCCGGTATGGTTCCCTACCTCAACGTGATTACCGCGCAAGCCACCGCCAGCAACGCGCAAAATGCCGAACTCGGTTTGCTCGGCCGCCGCCTAACCGCCAGCGTGCTGTTGATCCAGGCGCTGGGGGGTGGCTGGGGTGGGGATACGGCCCCTGCGCTGGGGAGTGCGCCGGTTCGCAGTGAGTGAAGCGCGTGGTGTGGGCGCTAGAGAGACGGTGGCTTGATTGTATCGGGTCCAGCGGGTTTGCTATGTCCGTTCAGGCCATTGTTATACGAATGCTGTAGAGGTAATCTCCCGCAAGGAAAGAGACGCAGGGTATTGAGAGGCCGTTCGTATTGTTGGACTCACGCGTTGGTTTATTTGCTGTTGACCACTTATAAGTTAATCTGAGGCGTACACGTGAACCCTATGATCGAAGCGCATCTCGCCAAACCCACGCGTCGTATGATGATTTTCGTCGATGGTGAAAATCTTGTATTCCGATATCAAACGATGCTTAAACAGGGCCGCATTCCTAATGATGGCCTGTTTCACCTACAAGATGTTGCAGTCTGGAGACCAGAGTTTGCCGCTCTTGCCCAACACCATGAAATTCTCCGGGCCACATACTACACATATGTTGTTGGTGACGAAGGAAGGGTTACCAAAGTTGAGGATGCTATTCGACAGTTGAAATTTTCGAAGCATATGGCCTCGTTGTTGCCTAATTCCCTAACGCCTTGTGTGTTCAAGAAACCCGTAAAAAGCCGCAGCGGGAAAGGCGTAGACATAAAACTTTGCGTTGATGTTCTTGGCCATGTATATCGAGGCAATACAGACGCAATATTGCTTATGAGTGGTGACGGAGATTATGAACCATTAATCGAGGAAGTCCTGAGAAATGGAGTACAGGTTTTCCTATCTGCGTACTTGGACGGATTGAATCCACGCCTACGTAATCTCGTTGATGCATTCTGGGAACTTGACGGGCCCACTTGGAAGCCAGTCTAACTCAGCACGTAGGGCGCAATCGTATTGCGCCGGATGTGTTCCAAAAATTATGCCGCCATATTCTTTTTCGGCCATTGCCGCATCTGCATATTCACGCGGGTTTGTCAGCTGTGTGAATCCATCCGGATGGATTTAAGTTACCATCCGGCGCAATGCGCTTCGCTTATTGGCGCCCTACGTCTTTAGGGTTGCGGCGCAGAAAAATGATGACAGCCCCTAATATGAGCGCGACTACAACCAGCCCTATTAGAGTCATGCTTTGCATATCGAGGATGGCTTTCGGATTTACCAATGCGATACGGACACGTTCCATCGGTGTGAGAAAGAAATTCAGATTGTGCTTCGCTTGCCAAACGTTTTGTATTGCGGCGGCTTGCCACAATCTGATGGCTTCCTCGTGATCGGCTGGAGCACCTTGACCGTACCATAGCATTAAGCCTAGATCGTTTTGAGCAGTTCCGTGCCCCTGCGCGGCGGCGATGCGGTAATACCGTACCGCATCGGCCTGGCCTACTGGAATACCCATGCCGCGCTCGTATGTTTTTCCAAGTGCAAAAAGCGCTTCTTCATTCCAAAAGTACGCTGCTTTTTCCCACCAACGGATGCCTCTCTCGATCTGCATGGGAATCCCCTGTTCTCCGTCGGAATAGAGGAAACCCAATTTTACTTCCGCATTTTCATTGCCAAGATTGGCGGCTGCCAACAAATCGGCAAGTGCCTCATTTGTTTTTCGCTTGTCCAGTAACGTTATCCCGCGCCAATAAAGAATTTCGCTGGATTCGGGATGAACCAGCCGTGCCTGGTTCAGGTCGTTGAGCGCAAGATCGGTTTGGCCAACTTGCTGATATAGCTTCCCCCTTGCCAAGAGATAACTCCCGTCATTCGCAATAACAATGGCCCGGTTGAAAAAATCAAGGGCAGTTACGGTGTTTCCCGATAGCCATGCCGAATTGCCTTTATCCCATTCGATACCGGCTTCAAGGTGCTTGACGACTTGTAGCAGTTTAGGATTGTCGCCTTGATTGCGTGTTTCATCGACAAACTGCTGCATGGCAGAATAACTTCCACCCCATCGAGGCTGGAGGTTATGCAAATACGACAGTCGCGGTTGATCGCAATACGGGTCGGCCTTGATTGCGGCATCAAGCCAATATTGGGCTCCTCGTTCTTCTGTTGAGTAGCGCGAAATGTCGATGAGGTAAGCATAGCTCAGCGTGGGTTTTCTGGTCAGGCGCAGGGATTGTTGCAGATATTCCGCAGCCTTTTTCATGTGGGCTGTCATCTTTTCGATCCGTACCGGATGCGTTTGATTGAAATATTTATCGCCGCGCCAAGCGGTACCCATTGCATAGTTATAAATTCCCGCCGCAAGGTGGGCCGCATAGGAGTCGGGAACGGTCTGCAACCATGCCTCGAACAATGCTGCCGTATCGGGTTTCGGCATAAGAAATAAGTTAAAAGCTTTAACCAGATCTGCTTCGCGTTGGGTATCATTTTCATAGCGAGCTTGGAAAGCATTCATGCGTGTATCTAATTCGGAAAAACGCTGTGCTTCGAACAGGGTAAGCAGGGACTCAATATCGGCTGGCTTCAACAGGTTCCCGTGGGTTGCCACAACCGGATCTGCGTTTGAGACGGGATGATCTGTATCCGCCCAGGTCGTTAATGGAGAAAGCAGGGTTAGTAACGTGAACGACAAGCCATTCAGCACATTAAGATAGTGGAAGATTCTCGGGCGGCTGTTTGTTTTCATGGGCAGCACAATAAAAATCAGTGTGCATGATATTAGCATGCTGGTTTTGAGAAAGGCGCTTCGCTAACATCCATATATCGAGTCTGATCCTGAGACCTTTGTTGGAGACTATATTGGCAGACTACAGCAAGGCTTTTGAGGCAGCGCGTAGGGCGCAATCATATTGCGCCGGATGTGTTGTCAAAATTATGCGGCCATCCGTTTTTATCAGCCACTCTCGCATCTGTGCATTCACGCGGGTTGACCAACTGCGTTAATTTCGCCCAGATATTTTTAGTCATCATCCGGCGCAATGCGCTTCGCTTATTGACGCAGTCTTACAGGTTGAAAACGAACTGGTGGATCATCGGAAATTCGAAACGCGAAACAAGCAATTCAGGAGATTACAGGGTACATCGAGGTAGCAGTCTGGCCAGCATATTTATTGGTGCTACGGATCGGCTGGCTTTGGCATGTATGTCTCGTTTCTCCTTCGTGTTAGCATCCGCCGACAACTAAACATGCTGACAGGGAACACGAATGCTCTGGATCGTCCCCTCCGAACGGGACACCTCCACCGATACCCTTGAAAAACGCCTGTGGAATACCGCCGACCAGTTCCGCGCCAACTCCGGTCTGACTGCCGCGTAGTATTCCGCGCCGGTGCTTGGCCTGATCTTCCTGCTGTTTGCCGAGACCCGCTTCAGCCAGCGCCGGGAACAATTACTCCCTCTCTCACCACGTAATCGTGCTTGCCGACTTTCTGGATCAGCGGTTCATCCCCGCGTGTGCGGGGAACACGAGGCGATGTCATATCACTACCGGAGCAACCGCGGTTCATCCCCGCGTGTGCGGGGAACACGCCACGGTATAGCCGAACAGGTTGTCATGGCGCGGTTCATCCCCGCGTGTGCGGGGAACACGATTCGATTCCCGATTCCGGCGGTCTTGGAGACGGTTCATCCCCGCGTGTGCGGGGAACACTTTAACCAACAGGAGAAACAAAAATGCAAATACGGTTCATCCCCGCGTGTGCGGGGAACACTCCAGAATTCGTGAAACTGAATAACAGTGTACCGGTTCATCCCCGCGTGTGCGGGGAACACGCCATTCTATCCCCATACGCTGGAGTAATAAGCGGTTCATCCCCGCGTGTGCGGGGAACACGCCTGAAAAATGTCGCCGCGAAATATCCGCAGACGGTTCATCCCCGCGTGTGCGGGGAACACACCAACGTCAAGGCCTCGCTCACCATCGAAAACGGTTCATCCCCGCGTGTGCGGGGAACACCACTTGCCGTCTCTCCGGCTAAGGCCGTAACGCGGTTCATCCCCGCGTGTGCGGGGAACACCGAAAAGCAGACAGCATTATCTGAATGGAACGCGGTTCATCCCCGCGTGTGCGGGGAACACGAACACCCACCACATCATAACCGCCTTTATGACGGTTCATCCCCGCGTGTGCGGGGAACACGTGCGCAATCCCCACACGGCATCGGCGACAGCGGTTCATCCCCGCGTGTGCGGGGAACACTTTTTGCAGGACGGCAACAACTGGGAGTGGGGCGGTTCATCCCCGCGTGTGCGGGGAACACTCGGCAGCTTTTTTGCTGAACATTTCTACCGCCGGTTCATCCCCGCGTGTGCGGGGAACACTCATGAACAAAGGCGGGGAACCGTTATATAGCCGGTTCATCCCCGCGTGTGCGGGGAACACGTCTTGCTGCCCGCGATTAAATCGGCGCAGAGCGGTTCATCCCCGCGTGTGCGGGGAACACGTTGCGTTCAATTGCGCCACATTTAACGCACGGGGTTCATCCCCGCGTGTGCGGGGAACACTGTACACACCTGGCTGTCAGCGGTGCTAGACACGGTTCATCCCCGCGTGTGCGGGGAACACTTCCGTTAATCGGTTGAGTAATTGTCTTGCCGCGGTTCATCCCCGCGTGTGCGGGGAACACTAACTGATGCGTGGAAGGCGGCGAAGGGGTTTCGGTTCATCCCCGCGTGTGCGGGGAACACCGTTTGCTATGCTCATTTGTCCGACCTCAACACGGTTCATCCCCGCGTGTGCGGGGAACACAATTGCCGACGTTTTTTGTCTCAATTATTCGGCGGTTCATCCCCGCGTGTGCGGGGAACACTTCTCCAGCGTCAGGCCCAATTGGTCAAACTTCGGTTCATCCCCGCGTGTGCGGGGAACACGGCGCACTATTCCATGCCTCACGGGCCAGCCCCGGTTCATCCCCGCGTGTGCGGGGAACACCAGTTCGCTGCGTTCCAGGTATCTGGTGCGCGCGGTTCATCCCCGCGTGTGCGGGGAACACTTTGCTCAGGAAGCGTTACACCGCTATAAATCCGGTTCATCCCCGCGTGTGCGGGGAACACACAATCTGGGCGCGGATGCTGTCTTTTTTATCCGGTTCATCCCCGCGTGTGCGGGGAACACAGGCCGTTCAGCGCGGCAATGAGCAATTCATCCGGTTCATCCCCGCGTGTGCGGGGAACACTGTTCAACTTCGTGCGTGCTCCCTTCTTGCGCCGGTTCATCCCCGCGTGTGCGGGGAACACGAGAGCGTGCATGGTAATGCCGCTGTCCGGGTCGGTTCATCCCCGCGTGTGCGGGGAACACCCCCAATGTCATCACCAGCCTGGGCTTGTAATCGGTTCATCCCCGCGTGTGCGGGGAACACCCAACCATGTCCACCAGTGAACCTGAACGGCGCGGTTCATCCCCGCGTGTGCGGGGAACACTCCGCTACCTTGGTTCCGTAGTAGAAATATCCCGGTTCATCCCCGCGTGTGCGGGGAACACATCGCACCACTTATGATACATCGCCCGGACTGCGGTTCATCCCCGCGTGTGCGGGGAACACATTGTACGTGTATTGTCAGCAACGGTGAATGACGGTTCATCCCCGCGTGTGCGGGGAACACCCATTACCGAGGTTCCCTGTCCTCTATCACTACGGTTCATCCCCGCGTGTGCGGGGAACACTTCACGGACCTGTTCGCCAGCCTGAAATCCGGCGGTTCATCCCCGCGTGTGCGGGGAACACACTTCTTTCAACTTATTGTTTTACCAAGAAAATCTACCACACCAAAATTCTACCGAATTTTACGTGGGCAGGTAGCAGTAAATTGTTCATGTTGTTA
>NZ_JBTSEG010000002.1:245548-249621 GCF_054605375.1 Sulfuriferula sp.
GCGGTTCATCCCCGCGTGTGCGGGGAACACACTTCTTTCAACTTATTGTTTTACCAAGAAAATCTACCACACCAAAATTCTACCGAATTTTACGTGGGCAGGTAGCAGTAAATTGTTCATGTTGTTAAAGAGCGTTTGCATCGGTTTGTGGAAGGAAGCTGACGAGTTTTGCGCCGTCAAGTTCTACGGGGATACGGCGGTTTTTACCCAAGGTCACAAAATCAAAACCGGCTTCATTACTGGTACGCCATGCCATGACAGCATTGCCGTCGCCAATGCCGACTTCAACCTGATGCCAGATGTGATCCCGCACTTTGGCTGAATAATTCCCCACATACACCCCGGCGCGGATTTCCAGCAGCCAGATGGCGAGCCGCCCACGCAGACGGGGTGGGCCGTTTTCAAGCACGATGACCAGCATCGCCGATGTTCTCCGGGTTGGGAATTGCGGGGCCAACTTGCTCTTCGAAGGCTTCCGGGGGTTCAATCTCGCCTGCTGCGAGCATGTCCTCTATGCCTGGAATAATGCGTTCGAGCAGCCGGGTTTCGCGAAAAATGTCGCGACAGGCGAGGCGCACTTGTTGCTCGGGATTAGCTGGACGGCGCGCGGCAATTCGAAATGCAAGGGGGACGACGGTTTCGAATTTGTACACATCGGCCACGTCATAAACAAACGAGAGCGGTTTGCCGGTGTGGATGAAACCGATGGCGGGCGCATAGCCTGCGGCGAGCACGGCAGCCTCTGTCACGCCATACAAACAGGCGGTAGCGGCGGACAGGCAACGATTCGGCAAATCGCCCTTGTCCCAGTCGCTGGTGTCGTAGTTGCGGGCTTTCCATTCGACACCGTATTTGGCTGCGATGCGTTTGTAGGTTTCACGAACACGTGCGCCTTCGATACCGCGTAATTGTTCGACGGAGCGGCGCTGCGGCGGCTCTTCGCCAAAACGCAGCGCATACATTTTGCGCACGACTTTCAGCCGCAGATTATCGTCGAGCGCCAGTTTGGCTTGATAGAGCAGGCGATCTGCGCGTGCGCCACCCGGCTGGCCCGCCGAATACAAGCGCACACCTGCCTCACCTATCCACACCAGCAGCGTGCCGACGCGGGCAGCCAGCGCACAGGCGGCGTGCGAGACGCGAGTGCCGGGTTCCAGCATCAGGCAGGCTACGCCACCGACCGGAATATGGGTGCGCACACCGGATTTGTCCACCACGACAAAAGCGCCATCCAGCACATCGAGGTGACCGTGCTCAATGTAGAGAATGGACAGCCGTTCTTTGATGGGAATGGGTTTGAGCGGGGGGAGCAAGTCAGCCATGATGCGTTCGCGCTTAGTGGTAATCGTCTTCGCGCTGGTGGCGCACCGCCAGCACAGTCACGCTTTCGGCATCTTCCACTTCAAACAGCGCGACATAACCATAGCCGCCAAAGCTGATCACCAGTTCCCGCAAGAACGGGTTTTCGGGAGAGGCCTTGCGGCAACTGAACGGGAAGATTTGCAAAACTTCGATGGCCTGGCTGATTACCGCCCGCGCCCGCTCGGCTGCGGCCAGATCCTGCTCAGCCAGAAAATCAAACAGCTGCTGCAAATCATCCGCTGCAGCAGGCGCAAAGCGGACTTGATACCTCACCTGTTAGCGACCGCCTGTTTGGCACGCGCCTTGGCAAGCGACGCATCCAGGCGCTTGAGCATTTCGTCAGACGAAACGTAATGACCGGACAGCCTGGCCTCTTCACGCGCAACAAGGCCGCGCATTATGAATTCGCGTTGTGCTTCACGGCGCGCGATATTCAAACGCACCGACTCCAGCACAAAGCCCGACAAGGTCTCACCTTCCTGCAAAACCGATTCAGCCGCCGCGCGCAGCGTGCTATCCACCCGCAAAGGGGGCAAAGTGGCATTTTTCATGGCATCTCCTTTTCGCATCGCATATGCGATGCAGTGTAGCGGCACCTAATCCTGCAAGCAAGTCGTCATATTCGCCGTACTAACAGCAAACCGCAGCCGAAGGCCTTGGCAGGGCCTTTTTTATACAACAGGGGCAACAGATAAAAGCCCGAGCCCCATTACCTTTCCGTGACCGATTCCACTCAGCAGCACTTTCCTGAAGCTTTCGGGCTCAGTAACCACAAGCCTGCCTTCGAAAAGAACAGAATAAACCCGGATGCCGTTGCCTGAATGTTGTCTTCCACCCAGCATCTGCTCGTGTGATATTCGTACATCCGAGCGCTCTGGCGATGGCTCTGCAAAATCGAAAGTTGTCAATCGAGGCAGAGAAAAGCCATGCTGCTCGCCTTTTCGCTCAATCCATGTCTCTTGCTCTTCCACTTTCAACAAACCAAGGCGTTTCCCATTTCGGGTTACACAAGGATTGGCGCGTAGCCTGAAGCGAAAGCGCTTGCCTACCACTAGTGAATCGAGTGCGAGCCGTTCGTGCAAATCGATGGCGGGGTCGGCGTTGGCTAACCATCCGTCGGTATCGATACGCGCCCAGTCTGCGACAGATCGACTTTGAACAAGAATCCGCGGACATCCAGTCGCATCAGTCTCTGGTTCAAGTCGCCATAAAAACTCGCCCTCAGGGCATTTCTGCTCCGGCGTGCAAAAGGCGCGACACAGCGTGGCATGAAGTTGATAAGGATCGGCTAGATCTCGCCGGGCCTCTCGACAACGCGGATTAAGGTGGATTCTATGCAGCAGCATCGGCCACCTCCTGCGGGAAAGCTGTCCACTCCGAGCGTACGAAGCGCGCCCCGAAACGTCGTTCAGCAAATGAAGACAACGGCTGATCCATCTTGAGCACACCTGATCCATCGTCGGACTCAAAGGAAACCAAGAGCTGTTCAGGGGGCTTTTCCCATTTTCGTGTTGAGCTGATCCAAGGCCACTGTGCCAAGGCTTTACGCAAAGGTGCATCCAGCAATCCATTTTCAATCCAGATTGGTTCGGAAGGCACATAGGATTTTCGTCCCAATGCCAAAGTCCACACCGGATTTTTCAAGGCGGCATAAATCCGTTCCAACAATAAGCGATCCTCGCATTCCAACCCGACAAGAAAAGCCGCGTCAGCGAGATAATGGCGATATGACTGAACGCCTTCACCGAGATGAGCGCCTGAAGGGTAATTACCGTTTGCAAGAATTATTCGGCTTTGCGTCTGAAACTTACCATCAGATGTCGCTACATCCTCGGTTCCCTGTCCTGTTGTTTGATAGTCATACTTCGGCACACCCGGTCGATCATGACGAACCCCCATGACCAAATGTGTAAGTGGTTCAAGGCGAGACCAGTTCTCGCGCTCGATCCCCATGGCGGCGGCTATGAGACCGATGACACCAGACTTGCTCGGCTCCTTCCCCGTATCGCGCTGGTCAAAGCGACTGGTGGTTCCCCACGATTGCATGGGCCCCACCAAACGAAGCAACAAGGTAGGCATTTTATTTATCCTTCTTGGAGACTTCACTCAATGCCCATTCGATGACATCAGAAATACTCTTCTCTTGGCTTCCAAGCCCCTTCGCTTCGTACTTTTCGCCAAACACATCTTCAGAGACGGCGTAGCGGGAATTGCATGGGGTGCTATAGAGCTTATCCAGGGCAACTGCCTTTGCGGACAGGCGCGCCGCCGATTCCTTGGTCAGCGACTCATCTTTCTTCACGCGGAGGGCTGTTTCAAAAGCGTTGGACAAGTTGCGAGGCGCGGTATTGCTGCGTACTGAAATTGTCATAAACTCTGGCGGATTATGCGCGGCAAAACTGTTCTGCATACCAGTGGGTTCGGCCACCATAAAGCCTTCAAGAAATGCCCGTAAACCTTTGTGCGCCAGTTCTGTGTCGTTCTGGAGATTTGCCACCAGCTTGTCCCAGTCCACCACAGCGTAGCGATAGAAACAGGCTGAGTTGAACTCCACCGTGCCCATCATATCGGCACCTGCGGTGTCCTCAGGCTTGAGATCATCTACGGCGGTGTAAAAATCAAACTCACGCTCAACAGAATGGGTTGAAATGGCGTGAGCTACTTGGCAAGCGGCGTGCTGATTTTTCTCGGGCATATCAGCCAACATGCGC